>NZ_CDBZ01000113.1:844-41400 GCF_000819985.1 Aeromonas media
CTCTTGCCCGCACCGCTCGGCGCCATGATGGCGAGCCGCTCCCCCCTGGCCAGTGGCAGGTCGAGCCCCTCGAACAGGGTCTGATCCCCGTAGCCCATGGCGAGTCCCTCCCCCCTGAGCAGCCAGTCGCCGGTCGGGGGATGCACGGCCTCGGGCCAGGCCGAGGGCTCCGCCGCCAGCAGGGCGCGGGTGTAGGCATGGGAAGGCGCCTGCAGCACCTGCTCGGCGGGCCCCTGCTCCACTATCTCACCCCCCTTGACCACCAGCACCCAGCCCCCCAGCGCCCGGGCCAGGGAGAGATCATGGGTGATGGTCAGCAGGTGGCGCCCCTCGGTCAGATAGCCCTGCAGCAATGTCTGCAACCTGGCACTGGCCCGGCGGTCGAGCCCCTTGGTGGGCTCGTCGGCGATGAGCAGGCGCGCCTGCCCCAGGGTGGCGGCGGCAAAGGCGGCGCGTTGGGCCATGCCCCCGGAGAGCTGGTGCGGGAAGTGGCGCTCCCGCCCGGCAAGCCCGAGCCGCTCGAGGGCGTCCCGCGCCCGCGAGCGCGCCTCCTTGCCGCCCGCCAGCCAGCCCTCCTCCACCTGGGGCAGCAGCCCCATGGTGGGGTCCAGCGCCAGCACCGGCTCCTGGGGCAGCATGGCCAGCTCCCGCCCCCAGAGGGCGCGCAGGGCGCAGGGGTCCGCCAGGCTGTGGCACAAGCCGCCCATCGCCATCTCACCCCGGCCGCGCAGGGGGGCAGGCAGGGTCCCCATCAGGGCATGGGCCAGCAGGGATTTGCCCGAGCCGCTCTCCCCTATCAGGGTCAAGGCGCTGCCTGGGAGCAGGGTGAGATCCAGCGCCTGCAGCAGGGTCTGTCGACCGTCATCCACCTGCAGGCCCTTGATATGAATGGTCGTCATGGGGTGACTCCTTGCGGGGATCCAGGATGAAGTGTGCCCTTCTGATTGAGCAGCACCAGGGCCAGCAGCATCACTCCCATCACCAGTATGGGGGCCAGCAGCAGGCGGGGCGCCTCCTGATAGTGGGGCAGCGCCTCCGTCATCATCAGGCCGAGTTCAGGGGTGGGTGGCTGGATGCCCACCCCGACGAAGCCCAGGGTCGAGAGGGTCAGGATGGCCCCCGCGAGGCCAAAGGCCATCATGGTCAGCAGCTGGGGAGCCAGCTCGGGCCAGAGGTGGCGCCGCAAGATGTGGGCGTTGCCAAAGCCCAGCAGCCGGGACGCCTCCACCTGGGGCGAGGCAAGCAGCGCCCGGCTGCGGGCCCGCACCACCCGGTAGTACTCCACCCACTGGGCCATGGCCAACCCGAGATAGAGGATGGCGAAGCCTCCCTGGGCCATGGCGGAGAAGAGCAGCACCAGCAGCAGGCTCGGCAGGGCCAGCACGCCGTCGGCCAGGCTGCGCAGCAGGCCGTCGACCCAGCCACCGCGCCAAGCTGAGAGCCAGCCCAGCAGCGACCCCAGCAGGGCCGCCGTCAGGACGCACAGCATCCCCAGCAGCAAGGAGAGTCGGGTCGCCGCCGCGAGCCGCGCCATCAGGCTGCGGCCCATCTGATCCCGCCCGAGCGGCTCCTGCCAGGAGGGATCGGCCAGGAACTGCACCAGATCCTGGGCGGCGGGATCGGGCCAGAGCACGGGGCCCAGCAGGGCGAACAGCACCACCAGCAGGAGCAGGCTTGCTCCCGCCTTGACAGAGAAAGACATGATCAGGACTCCTTGGGACCGCGGGGATCGATGGCGAGGCAGAGCAGATCCGTCAGGGTATTGAGCAGCACGAAGAGCGCCGCCAGCACCAGCACGGTTCCCTGCACCATGGGGATGTCGCGCCAGAAGATGGCGTGCACCAGGGCATGGCCGATGCCGGGCCAGGCGAACAGGCTCTCGACCACCACGACCCCTTCGATCAGCAGCACCAGCTGAACCCCTGTATAGGCGATGACGCTGACCCCGGTATTGCGCAGGCCGTGACGCCTGAAGACCCGGGCGGGCGAGAGCCCCTTGGTGAGGGCGAAGCGGTAATAACCGGACTGCACCACGGTGAGTACGCTCTCGCGCACCACCCGGGAGAGCACACCCGAAAGCCCCAGCCCCAGGGTGAGGGCGGGCAACAGCAGGTTGCTCCCCTCCCCGTGACCGGCGGCACTGACCCAGCCCAGCTCCACCGAGAGCAACACCATGAGCACCAGGCCGAGCAGGAAGGGAGGCAGCGCACGCATCAGCACGCTCCAGCCCAGGGTCAGGCGATCGCACCATCCCCCCGGGCGCAGGGCGCTCAGGCTGCCGAGCGGCAGCGCCAGCAACAGGGCCAGGGCCACGGCGGCCACCGCCAGGGACAGGGTGGCCCCCAGGTGGTGGCCCACCTCGCTGGCCACAGGTGCACCCGTCACCAGGGAGCTGCCGAGATCCCCCTGCAGCAGGGCGCCCAGCCAGTCACCGAAGCGGGAGAGAGCCGAGCCGGCCAGCCCCAGCTCGCTTCGCACCGCGTTGGCGGCCTCGGCGGTGACATAGTCATAGCCGTAGCGACCCGCGGCGATGCGAAAGGCGATGTCCCCGGGCAGGGATTGCACCATCAGAAAGCAGAGCCCGGCCACCAGCAGGGCCACCATCAGCGCCTGCACCAGGCGCTGGCCCAGTATTCCCATGACGGTAAAGAAGGGCGCCGCTGTCATTGTGCACTCCATGCGAGCTTGTCCAGACGGTAACTACGCTCCTGGGGATCCAGCTCAAAGCCCTTCAGCCCACGGCTGACCGCCGCGCTTTGGCGATACCAGGCGATGGGCAGGAGGGGCAACTCCTGCTGCAGGGTGGTGGCGATGTCACGGCGCAGTGCCGCGGCCTCCCCCGCGGGCAGGGTCTCCTTGCCAAGGCGGGCCAGTGTTTGCGCCATGGCTTGGGAGTGCCAGTTCATCACCCCCCAGTCGGCACCGGCGGGGGCCAGATCCCCCATCAGGGTGACCAGGGGATCCGGCACCAGGGCATAGTTGCGGGCATAGAGGCCGAGCTGGAGCGAGCCATCCTGATGACCGGCCGGGATCTCGCTTGAGTTGCCCACCGCCACCTTGAGATCCACCCCCACCGCCTTCCACTGTGCCTGCAGTGCCGTGGCCAGCAGGGGCAATTCAGGGCGATCCGGGAAGGTGCGCAGGGTCAGGGAGAAACGCTCCTCCCCCTTGTGCAGCACGCCATCCGCCCCCAACAGCCAGCCTGCCGCCGCCAAGGCCGCCTGAGCTGCCTTGACGTCATAGGCGAGCGGGGTCAGCCCGGGTTGATGCCACTCCCCCAGGGTGGGAGGGAAGAGCTGGGTCGCCGCCATCTCGGGATCCCGCAGCAGGGCCGCCGCCATGCCACGGCGATCGATGGCGAGGCTGAGGGCGCGGCGCACCGCCGGATCCTTCAGAAGAGGATCGGCCCCATTGAGCTTGAGCTGTATGGTGCGCGGCAGGGTAACGGAGACGATGGAGACCCGGGGCGCCTGCTGCAAGCGGCGGATGCTGACCGGATCCAGCCCCCAGGCAATGTCGGCCTGACCACTCTCGGCCATCAGGGTGCGGCTCTCGGCGCGGCCCACCGTCAGGTAGCTCACCTGCGAGATGGCAGGCTGGGGGCCCTGCCAGCCATCGAAGCGCTCGGTCTCGACTCGCTGGGGCTGCTGCAACCGGGTGATGCGATAGGGGCCTGAGCCGATGACCTGGGTCACCTCCCCCTTGGCGCCGTAAGCCCCCTTCGCCAGGATCTGGGTGCTGGGGTGAGCCAGCACGGCGGCCAGGGGGGCGAAGGGGCCGGTGAGGGTGACCAGCAGGGCCCCCTCATGGGCCTCGATGGACGCGATGGGGGCGCTGGTCATGACGCTGGGCTTGCGCCATGCCTGCTGCAGGGCAAAGGCGACCTGCTCGGCGCTCACCTCGCTGCCATCGTGAAAGCGGGCCCCGGGGCGCAGGGTGAATCGCCATTGCAGGCCATCCTCGGAGTGAGACCACTGGCTGGCGAGCCCGGGTTGCAGATTGCCTTGGCTGTCGACCTCGACCAGGGTCTCCGCCACCTGCATGCGGGTAAAGAAGACCCCGTTGCTGGCGGGGTCGACACTGTGGATCTCCCAGGGCCCCACCATGGCCAGCGGCTTGCCGTGAGCAACATTCATTCCGGCCATCAACACCAGGGCGCACCACCCCGAACAGGTGTGTATTTTTGTCATCCATTCCATCCAAACGATAATGATTACCAACCGATATCTGACGTTATAACATAACAATTAATCAGGATGAATGACTTTTCATTTTTGATAGATGGCTTATTTGCAGCGGGAAAGGGGGAACAGATGAGCGGCCCAGCAGACGCGCAATGGGGCGGCAATCATAAAAAAAGATGGCCCGTCATCGGGCCATCGTCATCATCCTAGCGGATCACCATCTGCTGCGCCCGCTTGACCTGATCCTCGGGGCTCTCGTTGCGGGGCGGAATGGTGATGCCCTTCTGGCAGGCAGGTTTGGCCTCCATGCGCGCCATCCAGGCCTGCAGATGGGGCAGACCCTCAATGGAGATGCCGCTCCAGTCATAGATCCGCACCCAGGGCCAGGTGGCGATGTCGGCGATGCTGTACTCGTCAGCCAGGTATTCATGGTGCGCCAGGTGACCGTCGAGCACCTCGAACAGACGGCGCCCCTCTTTCTGGTAGCGCTCTATGGCCGCCGGGATCTTCTCGGGGAAGTAGCGGTAGAAGACGTTGGCCTGCCCCATCATGGGGCCGACGCCGCCCATCTGGAACATCAGCCACTGGATGGCCTGGGAGCGGCGCTTGGGATCTTGCGGCAACAGCTTGCCGGTTTTTTCCGCCAGATAGAGCAGGATGGCGCCGGATTCGAACACGGCGAAATCACCGTTATCCCGATCGACGATCGCCGGAATGCGGCCATTGGGGTTGATGGCCAGAAACTCGGGCTTCTTCTGCTCCATGGTCGAGAAATCCAGCGGGATCACCCTGTAAGGCAACCCCAGCTCCTCGAGGGCGATCGACACCTTGAACCCATTGGGCGTGGCGGCAGTGTACAAATCTATCATCTTGGACTCCTTGGTCGTTCAAACGTAATGATCAGGCCTGGGCGCTGGGACGGGCACTCACCCGCTCATGCCAGGCCTGCAAGTGATGCTGGTGCGGGGCGATGCGAAGACCGACGACCTTGCCAAAGTCGATGGTGTACAGCAAAGAGGCTTAGCTCTTCACCGTAACGCTAGATAGTCATCGTCTCACTGAGACAGGTACCATCATCGAGCTCAAGCACCGGAATGCGCCCCGCCGGGTTCTTGGCAAGAAACGCAAGCTCGAGGTTCTCTCCTGTTCCCAGATCTACCTGCTGATAGGCCATCTCGATGCCTTTCTCCGCAAGAAACATCCTGAACCGGCGGGCATTGGGGACACACTTCAACTCATAGATCTTCATCTCGCCTGCGTGGGAATGAAGACCGCTGGCCGCTTCCCATCCCCACGGGGAACCATGGCCAGCGGCGCAACATCGGTCTGTTATGACAAATATTGCACCGCTTGAACAGCCCGAATACAGGGGAAACAGTTAGCCGCACAGAGTGAGGGGTTGACGTTGGCGCAGCAGGATGAGGCGGGAGAGGAGCGGAAAATAGGACTCGAGTTTGCTCTGCAGGACCAGGCTGCAGGCGGGATCAGCAAGCTCAGTCTCATCCAGCACTATGCCATTGGAGACAAAGTAAAAGCGCGGGTCCCTGATATCCGGTCCCTGGGGAGCACAGTCATATTGCCGATGAACCAACAGTGGCAAAACGGGTAATCCCAACGTAGTGCCGCTGGCGGACCAGACCGACTCCGGCCATGGTGCATCATCGTCTTCCAGCAGCAGGATGGCCGCCTCCTCCTTCGACGGTTGCCACCTATCCGGTTGTGCGACCCTGATCTCGGTGAAGTAATGCCCATCATCACTGGCGGCACGCAGTGCGGCCAGCACACCCAATGTTGTCGCTGCCGACGGTTTTTGACTGACTAATGACAGATTCATGGCTCATGTCCCTATGCTCACCACAGCCTGTTAGCCGGCTGTCGCGATAAGACTAGCCGATAACAGGCCTTTATTGGAGCCGTCAGATCTGGCAGTCAATGCCGTGACAGCGCCCGCGGATAACGGTTGCCATTCCAGAATATCTTGGTAAGATACCGCGTCCTTTTATCCCCCGTTCTTTAACATCCAGTGGTGAACCTATGCATCCGATGCTGAATATCGCCGTGCGCGCTGCGCGCAACGCCGGTCAAGTTGTAGTAAAAGCCTTCTCCCAGCCCGAGAACATCGAGGCTATCCAAAAAGGCAGCCACGACTTCGTGACCAACGTTGACCGTGAAGCCGAAGCGGCCATCATTCACACCATCAAGAAGTCTTACCCGGAACACAGCATCGTGGCTGAAGAGTCTGGTGAGATTGCCGGTACCAATCCGGATTACCAATGGATCATCGACCCACTGGATGGCACGACCAACCTGGTCAAGGGCATTCCGCACTTTGCCGTCTCCATCGCCCTGCGCGTCAAGGGCAAGACCGAACAAGCCGTTGTCTACGATCCCATTCGTGACGAGCTGTTTACCAGCACCCGTGGTAACGGCGCCCAGCTGAACGGCTACCGCATCCGCGTCGGCAAGGCCAAAGAGATGGCTGGCACCGTGCTGGCGACCGGTTTCCCGTTCAAGCAGAAGCACCACATCGAACCCTACCTGAAGATGTTCCAGAGCATGTTCATCGAGTGTGCCGACATCCGCCGTGCTGGCGCCCCTGCGCTGGACCTGGCCTATGTGGCCGCCGGTCGCATCGACGGCTACTGGGAAATCGGCCTGAAGCCCTGGGAAACGGCCGCCGGTGAGCTGCTGGCCAAGGAAGCTGGCGCCATCGTCACCGACTTCGTGGGTGGTCACAACTACGAAAACTCCGGCAACATCGTGGTCGCCAACCCGCGCGTCCTGAAAGAGATGCTCGGCAAGATCCGCGAAAACCTGCCGGATTCTTTGGCTAAATAAGCTGGCCAAGTAAATCGCGAACCCTTGAAAAAATGCCAGTCGGCCCAGCCGACTGGCATTTTTTATCTCTGATATCGGGAAACTAAGCCGCTGAAGCGTGGAACTGACCCTGCCCCGTTCCAGATGATCAGAATAAGCGGTCGGGCACAAGCCAGAGCTGGGTTTCCTCGATCAGCTCGATCAGATGGTGCCGTTGCGCCCCATGTTGATCACGACCCGCCGGTTCTTGGCTCTGCCCGCATCCGTCTCGTTGGAGGCCACGTGCTGTTTCTCGCCGTGCCCCTCCACCGAGATCTTGCCCTCCTCGATGCCGAGATCCACAAACACCTGCTTGATGGCATCTGCCCGCTTCTCGGAGAGCTTCTGATTGGGCCAACGCCCGCCGTAGCTGTCGCTGTAGGCGTCGATCACCACCACGTCTATGCTCTTGTCCGCCTTCACATAGTCGCCGATCAGCGCCAGCCGCCGCTTGGAGGCGGGCGACAGCTGATCGCTGTTCTTGTCATAGGAGAGCACGCTGAAGGCGATGTCGTTGAAGCTGTAGGGCAGCAGGCCGCTCAGGCAATCCATGAAGGCCTGGTATTTGACCCTGAAGTTGACCGAGGAGAGCGACACCCGCACCGGCCTGTCCTGGCGATACCAGTCTCTGTACTGGAAGGTGGGCATACGCCCCCCCTCCAGCTCGTCCAGCATGGTCCAGGCGGTTTGCCCCGCCACCAGGCCGTCGAACTGCTGATAGAACTGCAGCTGGCTTATCTGGCGTCCGGAGACACCGGGGCGCCAGCTGGGAGGCATGATCCCGAGGCTCACCGTCTGGGTCCTGGCCTGCGGCCGCTGTCCCTTCAGCTCGAAGTCCAGGTTGATCTTGCGACCGGCCCGGCTGACGAAGGCGCCCGTGCCCCAGCGGGGAATAGGGTGTTCGAGACGGCACTCCACCTGAGTATCCGAGGTCAACCGCCAGACGGATTGATCCAGGCCGGCACCGAACTCGGTCACTCCCGCCTGCAACTGCATACTCACGGATATGCTGATCAACCCTAACACCCAAGCATTCAACGGCTTGCCCTCCACACGATCTCGGATTAACTATCGGCAGCGGCAAGCCAAGCTTTAGGGCAAAACCTCAATGGGGAGCGGGGCGCTCCATCAGTTTGAAGCTGGCGATGCGGGCCGTCAGATCCCGGGCCAGCTGATCCAGCTCGACACTGTTTTGTTGCAGGGTCTCCGAGTGCAGGCGGTGGGCCTCATAGACCTCCCGAATGGTCAGCACGTTGTGCTGGATGTCGTCGGTCACATAACGTTGCTCCTCGGTGGCGGTCGCCACCTGAGCGGTCATGTCGTTCACCTTGCGCACCTCCTTGACGATATCGGTCAGCTCGCTGCCTGCCCGTTTGGCTTCGGTCACACTCAGCCCCGCCTGCTCGGTGCCCAGGTGCATGGCCGTCACCGCCTGACTGGCGCCCTGGCGCAGACGGGCCAGCATCTGCGCGATGTCATCCGCCGCCTGCTGAGTGCGCGAGGCCAGCGCCCTCACCTCCTCCGCCACCACCGCAAAACCGCGACCGGACTCACCGGCGCGGGCCGCCTCAATGGCGGCGTTGAGGGCCAGCAGATTGGTTCTGTCCGAGATCTGCTTGATGAGGTTGAGCGCCTCGCCGACCGACTCCGTTTCCCGATGCAGGTTGTCCACCAACTGCTGGGTATCGACCAGGGTACCCGCCACCTGCTGGATGGCGTCTATGGTCTGGTCTACCTCCTTGTCACCCTGATGGGCACGTCCGATGGCCTGCTGGGTCGCCAGCGAGGTCTGGGTGGCATTGCGGGCAATCTCCGCCACCGTCGAGGCCATCTCGGTCGCGGCAGTCGCCACCAGATCCACCTGACCAACCCCCTTGACCACACCGGCGTTGACCTGGGCAATCACCTCTGCCGAGGCTGCGGCGCTGCGAGCCAGCACGTCACAGGAGCGGCGTACCGCCAGCAACAGCCCTTCCAGATGTTCGAGGAAGCGGTTCAGATCCTGCGCCAACGCACCCAGCTCATCGCCGGATCGCCAGTTGACCCGCACCGTCAGGTCGTTCTCCTGCACCAGCCGTTTGAAGGTCTGATGCAGCGCCAGGAACCCCAGATGCAGGTCGCGCACCACCCGCCAGCAGATGGCACTGGTCAGGACCACGCACAACAGTACACCGACGGCGGCCCACCAGAAGTCGCTGGCACTGCGGGCCCGCATCTGCTCAACCCGATCATCCAACTGTTGATAGAGGCGATCCTCGCTCTCCTTGAGCAGGCCTATCTTGTCGGTACTCAAGGCAAACCAGGCTTCGGGATCGACACCAAAACCGCCGCTGGACGCCTTGTCCAACGCCAGTTTTTCCATGGCGGCCACGTCGGCCACCACGGGAGAAGCCAGGCTCTCGGCCAGCAACTGGCGCTGGGACGGACTCGCCACCGCCTGGAAACGCTCGAGATAGGTGTTCTGGGCGGCAAGGAGGGAGATGAACTGCTGCAACAGCGCCGGGGTGAAGCTGTCTCGTGCGAACACGTTGCTCAGGGTCGCCCGCTCCAACCCCATGCGTTCCTTGCTCTGCAAGAAGGCGGCGTAGGCATTGGTCTGCAGCGCTATGGTGGCATCCTGACTGCGGATGCTGACCTGATCCACCACGGCCAGCAGCTGGGTGATGAGACGGGTATAGAAGCCAACCTGCTCCGCCACCTCGACTCCCAGCGCACTGACCCGCTCGCGCATGGCGGTGAGCCCCACCAGCTCCTGCTGCACCTCGGACAAGGCCAGCAAGGCAGGATCCTGATGAAAACCCGCCAGCAGGGTGTCGACCACCTTGCGCTGGGCAGGCAGGGCATCACGAAACTTGTTGCCACCGGAGCCGAGGAAGCCGGCCGACATGCCACGCTCCTTTTGCAGCTCATGGGCGAGCTGCGCCGCCTCCCGCACCACTCCAAGTGCAGCCTGTGCCTGACTCATCTCCTGCTCGACCCGATAACGCTCATAGACGTATCGACCGGAAAAAAACAGCAGGGCCAACAGTGGCAGACAGACCACCAGCAACATCTTGTGCGCCAATCCCAGCTTCTTCATCGCCTCTCCCCTCCATGGTTGAAGTGGCCAATTATAAGCGCAACTGCTTTTAATAGAACCAGTTGGCGTGCGCATGGCGGCCCAGGAGGGACAAGGGCCGGCTTTTTTGCCATAATGCCGCCTTCTTTCACGCCGACCGAGATACCATGACCGACGCCGTTCACACCCTCAAGGGCCGTTTTCGTGGCTTTTACCCCGTCGTCATCGATGTTGAAACCGCCGGATTCAATGCCAAGACCGATGCCCTGCTGGAGATCGCCGCCTATACCCTCAAGATGGATGAGCAGGGCTGGCTCATGCCCGATCAGATCTTCCATTTTCATGTGGCGCCATTCGAAGGGGCCAATCTGGAGAAAGCCGCGCTGGAGTTCACCGGCATAGACCCCTTCAATCCACTGCGCGGTGCCGTGGACGAAAAGGAGGCGCTCACCGAGATCTTCAAGGGGGTGCGCAAGGGCATGAAGGAGAGCGACTGCGGCCGGGCCATCATAGTGGCCCACAACGCCACCTTCGATCACGGCTTCGTGATGGCCGCCGCCGAGCGAGCAGGCCTCAAGCGCAATCCGTTCCATCCCTTCGCCACCTTCGACACCGCGGCCCTCTCCGGCCTGGCACTGGGGCAGACGGTGCTGGCCAAGGCCTGTCAGAGCGCGAACATCCCCTTTGACAATAAAGAGGCCCACTCCGCCCTCTACGACACCGAGCGCACCACCGAGTTGTTCTGCCATATCGTCAACCGTTGGAAGAGCCTGGGGGGTTGGCCACTGGCCACACCGGACGAAACGCCCGCCGATGACAACCCCCAGTAGTTCCACCTGGGCATGAGAAAGAGGCTGCCTTGGCAGCCTCTTTCCATGAGGTTGCTGGGGACTCGACGCCTGGCAGCTGGTTTGACCAGAGTGGCATAAACAGGGTCATACAGCACCGTTTTCAGCATTCCATCCCGGTTGATCCGAATTTGCTCGGCAGGAATGCCGTGAAGAGGCCATTTTGCCGTTTTTTTTCTCGACTTTTGTCACGTTTTTCGCAAACTAGCTGGCTTTCACACGACTGACAGCAACACAATCCATAAGGAAATCAAATGAATCCTGTTGTTATCGCGGTGGCGCTGATGCTGGTGCTCAGCCTGCTGCGGATCAATGTGGTGGTCTCCCTCGCCATCGGTGCCATCGTGGGTGGCTTGCTCGGCGGCCTCTCCCTCGAGCAGACCCTCAGCACCTTCACTGGCGGGCTGGGTGGCGGTGCAGAAATCGCCCTCTCCTACGCCATGCTGGGGGCCTTCGCGGTAGCCATCTCCCGCTCCGGCATCACCGATCTGCTGGCCCGCAAGGTCATCAACCAGCTCGGCAAGGATGCCAGCAGCACCCGCATTCTCTGGGTCAAGAGCCTGCTGCTCACCTCGGTGCTCGCGGTCTCCGTCTCCTCCCAGAACCTGATCCCGGTGCACATCGCCTTCATTCCCATCCTGATCCCGCCGTTGCTGCATGTCATGGCCCAGATGCAGATCGACCGCCGTCAGGTGGCCTGCGTCATCACCTTCGGCCTGACCGCTACCTACATGCTGCTGCCGGTGGGCTTTGGCGGCATCTTCCTGAACAACATCCTGGCCAAGAATCTCGTCGACAACGGCGTACCGGTGGAATTCAGCCAGTTGCCCCTGGCGATGGCCATCCCGGTATTCGGCATGTTCCTCGGCCTGCTCATCGCCGTCTTCTTCAGCTACCGTAAGCCGCGTCAGTATGATCTGGAGAAGATCCTGGCCGCCGAACCGGAGACGGTCGAGCTCAATCTCAACCACATCTGGGTCGCCCTGCTGGCCATCGCCGTGGCACTCGGCCTGCAACTGATGACCAACAGCATCGTGCTGGGGGCGCTCGCAGGCTTCATCATCTTCACCTGCGGCGGCGTCATCAAATTCCGCGAGAGCCAGGATGCCTTCACCCAGGGTGTGCGTATGATGTCCCTCATCGGCTTCATCATGATCTCCGCCGCAGGCTTCGCCGCCGTCATGAAGGAGACCCACGGGGTGGAGAGTCTGGTGCAGTCCGTCTCCAGCATGATGGCAGGTCACAAGGGATTGGCGGCCTTCCTGATGCTGCTGGTGGGCCTGCTCATCACCATGGGGATCGGCTCCTCCTTCTCCACCGTGCCCATCATCGCCACCATCTATGTGCCCCTGTGCATCCACCTCGGCTTCTCGCCCATGGCGACCATCGCCCTGGTGGGCACCGCGGGCGCGCTGGGGGACGCGGGTTCCCCCGCATCCGACTCGACGCTCGGTCCCACCTCTGGCCTCAACGCCGACGGTCAGCACGACCACATCTGGGACAGCGTGGTGCCAACCTTCATCCACTACAACATCCCCCTGGTGATCTTCGGCTGGATTGCCGCCATGGTGCTCTGAGACCATCCCGAGCAGACAGACAAAAGGCGACCCCGAGGTCGCCTTTCTTGTCTTGCACATACCTCAGATGGCCGGTTGCAGCCCCCGCCTGCCGGCCAGGGCGCAGAGACAGGCCACCAGGGCCAACCCCATGCCGGCTGCTCCCACCCCGAGCCAATGTCCCTGTTGCCAGACCAGCATCCCCAGGCTGGAGCCGAGGGTTCCCCCCAGGAACATGCCGGTCATGAAGAGGGTATTGATACGCCCCCTGGCCTCAGGTCTCAGACCATAGATGCGCTGCTGATGGGCGATGAGTGCGCTCTGCACTCCGAGATCCAGCAAGATGACCCCGCACGCCAGCCCGGCCAGAGAGAGCCACAGCTCGAAGCAGATCCAGGCAAGCACCACCAGCACGGCACCGGCCAATACCACTGGTCTGGCCCCCAACCGATCCGCCATCCGGCCTGCCAGAGGGGCCGCCACCACCCCAGCCACCCCGATGACGCCGAACAGACCCGCCATGTCGGCCCCCAACCCATAGGCAGGTTCGGCCAGGTAGAACGCCAGCACGGTCCAGAAGGCGCTGAAGGAGGCAAACAGCAAGGCCTGGGTCAGGGTCGCGCGGCGCAAGGCGGGCTCCTCGCGCCACAGACCGACCAGAGAGTGAAGCAGACGGCCATAACCGAGGGGAGAGCGCGGCAATCCGGACGGTATCATCCTGGCCATCAGCAGGGCCCCCGACAGGGCCAGGGGAATGGCCAGCCAGAACATGGCGCGCCAACTGCCATAGGCGGTGACCAGACCGGCGACGGTGCGGCTGAGCAGTATCCCGGCCAGCAGGCCGCTCATCACGCTACCGACCACGGCACCACGGCGGGCAGGATCTGCCAGGGTTGCCGCCAGCAGGGAAGCCAGCGCGATCAGTGCAAACTGCCCCGGAATGAGCCCGCGGCGCTCGACCACATCGCCAAGCGGCACCAGCAAAAGCAGACCCATGGCATAGCCAAGCTGGGTCAGCATGGCGATCAATGGCATGCCCGAGTGCCCGGGAAAGTCCTGCGCCATCACCGCCAGCATGGGCTGGTTGTAGTAGATGTTGGCAACTGCCAGGCCGCATGACAGGGCCATGGCGAAGAGCAGGGAGGGGCCGGGGGTTGCGGCCCCTCCGGCAGAAGGCGATGTACTCATGATCTTCTCCTCGTGTTAGAAGGGCTCCCGCCAGGATACGGGCCCCATGCGCACAGCCTACCCGGGGAGCGTCGCCACCAGTAGAGCGGTGGGGACCATAACAGTTATTCCGCTGGCGTATGCCCCACGCCGGGCAGGCCGGTCACGAATGCCAGAAAGGCGCTCGCCTTGGCACCAGGCTGGCGACCTGCCGGGAGCAGGGTCCAGAGCTCCTGCATGGGCAGTTGCCACTCGGGCAGCACCGCCACCACCTCGCCGCGGGCAAGCTCGGGAGCAAACATCCACTCCGAGGCGATACCGAGCCCCAGGCCTGCCAGCACGGCTGCGCGCATGCCTTCGGCCGCCGAGACCGTCAGCCTGCCTTCTCCGGAAACCACTTTCTCTTCGACGCCGCGGCGAAATCGCCACTGCTGCCCCACTCCGGGCCGTGGACTGTAAAGCACCAGATCATGCTGTTGCAGAGCCTGAGGGGTCTCAGGCTCTCCTTTGGCGGCCAGATAGGCCGGCGTCGCCAGCACCCGCACGTCGCTTCGGGCGAGGCAGCGGGCGACCAGCGACGAGTCAGCCTGTTTGCCGATCCGCAGAGCCACCTCGATGCCCGCCGAAATGAGATCCACATTGCCGTCATCCAGCAGGATCTCCAGATCCAGTCCCGGGTGAGCCGCCAGAAAACCGGCAAGATGGGGAATGATATGCAGGCGGGCGAAGGTGACGGGAGCGCTCACCCGCAGACGCCCGCTCAGCCCGGCCCGGCATTGCTGCACCATGGCATCGGCCTCGTTGACCTGGGCCAGGATCTCTCTCGCCCGCAGATAGTAGGCCTCTCCGGCCTCCGTGGGCGCCAGCCCCCGGGTCGAACGCAGCAACAGGCGGCTGCCAAGGTGCGCCTCAAGCTGGGCAATCAATCTGGAAACCGTGGGTTGCCCCATCCCCAGTCGGCGGGCCACCGCCGAAAACGAGCCGGTCTCCACCGCCAGCACGAACACCTCCATCACCCCCAAGCGATCCATTTATGGCTCCTCTGCCCTGTGGCACTGTTCGTGGCACTGTTCGTGGCACAAGGTAGCACCGGGCCTGCCCTCTCGCACCCTCGTTCTGGCAGGAGGCACAAGAAAACCGCGTCAAGGGCGGTCCTGCCATGGAAGAAAGGTGTCGGGATGAAATATCAACCAGGAACAATCGAACAGAGGGACTCGAAGACAAGGCTACAGGGGCTCGATTGCCCCAAGGCTACCCCAGTGCCACTTCCTGAATAGCGGCGCTGTGGGCGAAATAGCGGTGACAGAACTGCATGAACTCCGGCAGCGGCAAGGGACGCGAGTAGAAATAACCCTGGATCTCATCCACCCCTATGGTGAGCACCGCCTTGAGCTCATCGCTGTTTTCCACCCCTTCTGCCACGACACGCACCCCCAACTGATGAGAGAGGGTGGTGATGGTCTCGACGAACAGCGCCTGACGGGGATCCTTGTCGATGGCGGTGATGAAGGAGCGGTCGATCTTGAGCTTGTCGAAAGAGAGTTCACGCAGGTAAGAGAGCGAGGACCAGCCGGTCCCGAAGTCATCGAGGGCCACCCGCACCCCTATCTGGCGCAGGGAGTGAATGATCTGCTTGCTGAGGGCGATGTCATCGAGGGCGATGGTTTCGGTCAGCTCCACTATCAACTGGTGCAGCCCCAACGGCCCATCTTCCATCTTCTCTTCAATCTCCCTGGCCAACCCCATGTTGAACATGGAGTTGGAAAGGTTGATGGAGATCTCGAGCGGTGCTAGCACCTCCTCCGGGAAGCCGGACAGATCGAGCTGCATGCGCCGGATGATCCAGCCCCCGAGCGCCTCGCCCAACCCGTTCTCTTCTGCCAGCGAGATGATGTCGAGGGGGGCAATAAAGCCATATTCCGGATGATGCCAGCGGATCAGCGCCTCGGCCCCCAGCCTCACTACACTCTGGCCGCGCACGATGGGCTGATAGTAAAGGGCCAGTTGCGGGCATTGCGGGCAGTGGATAAGCTCCCGCAGCTCGGTCGACAGCCGGCGTTTGCGCTGATAGTGCTGATACATGCTGCTGGAGAAGAGCACATTGTCATTCAGCCGTTTGCGCTTGGCGCTGTCGAGGGCGATATCGGCAAACAACAGCATCTCTTCCGGTGAATGATCCGGTTTCACGTACTGGCTGGTGCCCATGAAGACCCGCACCCGGTGCGCCGGATCGGCGGCAAACACCAGATCCGCCAGCTCGCTGCGCAGTTGCTCCAGAAACGGGAAGCGCAGATAGGTGGGCATGGTGCCGGTGATGATGAGGGTGAACTCGTCACTGCCGGTTCGGGCAACGAAGATCCCCTGGCCAGAGGCGGCCTTGATCCGCGCCGCAAGCCGTTTGAGCAAGGCGTCCCCCACTTCGTAACCCAGACTGTTATTGACCTCCCTGAAATGCCCCAGATCCATGAGGCAGACGGTGATGCTGCTGCGCCGCCCGGGGTGGCTGGTCCACTGCTGGAGGTGCTTGATGAGCGCCGCCCGGTTAGGGAGACGGGTGAGAGGGTCGTTCCACGCCAGAAAATACTGGCGACGCACTTCGCGAAACAGCACCATCAACATCACCATAGTCGCCAGCATCAGAAACCCCAGGATGAAGAAGTTCTGGGTTCTCGACTCGTTGAGCAGCTCACGCTGGGCGATGGCAGAAGGCCCGGTAAAGTTTTTCACCATCACGTCCCGCACCCCGCGCATCTCGTCATCGAGTGCGGCCGTGAACATCTTGAGTGCGGGGGAATCCGGCTCCCCTTGCACCACATCCTGCTCATAGCGTTCGAAGAGAGCGAGGATCTTGCCGACCGCCTTGTCCGCACCGAATCGGGCCCTGACCGACTTTGCCTCCTTCCCGTGCAGGAAGACATCGAGCCGGTTCCAGGCAATGTCAAAGCGTTTGTTCATCTCCTCCCGGCTGACGGCACCGGCACGATAGAGCTGCAAGCCCTTCTCGAAGTCGTGGATCTCCAGCTCGAGCTGGGCCAGTGCCCAGGCGGAGAGCTGGGTGTAGCGCGTCACCTCATTGAACGCGCGGTCATAGTTCCAGACCGACCAGAGGGTCACCCCCAAAAAGGTGGTCACCATCAGGATCAGGCTCAAGAACTTGCTGCTCAGCATCTTATTTGCTCTCCAGCGCCGTCAGCTGCCACACCATCCGGCTGTGATAGATCTCCTTGTTGAGTTCGGGATGGTCGGTGAGGGGATAAATGACCCAGAGCGGCCCCTTGTTGCGCAGGGTCATAGCCTTGCCATCCTGCTTCTCGGCCACCAGCACCGGGTACTTCTCCCCGTCTTCCAGCGGCAGTGCGGCCCAGTATTCATTGACCGCGAGGGCCTTGACCTCCTGGCTCTTGAGACCGTAGATCCTGACCAGGTCCCGCAGCAACACCCCGCGATAGAGGTGCTCCCCCTCGGTCCAGGGCGTCCCCGTCTTAACTTCCGTCTGCGGCAAGGCCTCAAACTCGGCACGGGTCAGCACCACCTCCCCCTTGCCATTGCAGCACCCCGCCCCCGCAATTCTGAAGAAGGGCTCCTCCGCCAACACCATACCCGACACGAGCCATCCAGATATCAGCAACACCTTGCCAAGCCACTTGCCCATCACGCACCTCCCTGTCATACGGTTTATTTATTCATCTCACTCTGCTGACTCATATGCAAACAACAGAATGCACCTTCAGACCAAAGTCGCAGTCGTTTGCAACCAGCAACGATTGTGCGTCTTCCAAAAGTATCCAATCGCTTCCCAAAGAATGACACCAGGCGCCACCCCCAGGCAAATGGATTGCACCATTTTTCTTTCACTGGCTCCTCATCAAACCGGATGCCCACCACGGCCGGAAAAAGGTGACAATCTTCGCTACGCATCTGAAAAACAGACACAAAAAGGGCCACTCCATGGAGCGGCCTTCTCATCAGTGCAGTCAGGGTTTAGCTATCGCGGCGCTTGTTGCCACCGAACTTGCGATCCTTGTTGAAGCCACCTTCACGGCGCTCCCCGCTCTTGTTGAACGGACGGTCACCGCTGGGGCGGCGATCCTTGTTGAAGGGACGATCGCTGCGGGGCGGACGGGGGGCAGTGTTGCTGCCGGCCGGCACCTCGGTGTAGCGAGTGATCATCAGCGGACGCTGACAGACACGGGCCTTCTTGATCACTTCCAGCACGTCGGCGGTCATGCCCTTGGGCAGGTCGACGGTGGAAAAGTCATCGGCGATGTCGATGTTGCCGATGAAACGGCTCTCGATGTTCGCTTCGTTGGCGATGGCGCCGACGATCTGGCCCGGCTTGACGCCGTGATGGGCACCCACGTCTACGCGGTAACGCTCCATCTCCACGTCAGGATTGTCTTTCAGCGGACGCGGCTCGAGGGACGGCATGCGACGGGCAGGACGATCGCCACGGTCACCGAAATCACGGGGAGCACGATCACCGAAGTCACGGCGCTCGAACTCACGGCCAGCACGGTCGCTTGCCGGTTCAGTGACGGAGTCATCCAGCAGCAGCGGTTGGTCACCCTGCACCAGCTTGGCCAGGGCGGCAGCCAGCTCCAGCGGATCGGCAGAATCTTCTTCGATCAGCTCGTTCACCAGGTTTACGTAGATCTCAAGCTCTTCGCCCATCATGGTTTCCCGGATGCGCTCCTTGAACTTGGTCATGCGGTGCTGGTTGATGTCCTCGGTGCTCGGCATCTTCATCGGCTCGATGGCCTGACGAGTGGCGTGCTCAATGGCGCGCAGCATGCGGCGCTCGCGGGGAGCCACGAACAGGATGGCCTCGCCCTTGCGACCGGCACGGCCGGTACGGCCGATACGGTGAACGTAGGATTCGGTATCGTACGGAATGTCGTAGTTCACCACGTGGGTGATGCGCTCGACGTCCAGACCACGGGCGACGACGTCGGTGGCGATCAGGATGTCCAGCTGGCCTTGACGCAGCTTGTCGACGGTACGCTCACGTAGCTTCTGCGGGATGTCACCGTGCAGGGCTTCACAGGCGTGACCACGGGCGGCCAGCTTGCCAGCCAGCTCTTCGGCGGCGTTCTTGGTGCGCACGAAGACCAGTACGGCTTCGTACGGCTCGACTTCCAGCAGACGGGTCATGGCGTCCAGCTTGTGCAGACCGGTTACCTGCCAGTAGCGCTGGCGGATGGTCGGTGCGGTGGACGTCTTGGTGATGATCTTGATCTCTTTTGGCTGCTTCAGGTGCTTCTGGGCAACACGACGGATCTGGTCCGGCATGGTGGCAGAGAACAGGGCAACCTGACGGGTGGCCGGGCACTGCTCCATGATCCAGTCCACGTCGTCGATGAAGCCCATACGCAGCATTTCATCGGCTTCGTCCAGTACCAGGGCTTTCAGGCCGGAGAGGTCCAGGTTCTTGCGACGGATCAGATCCATCACGCGGCCAGGGGTACCGACGACCACCTGGGCACCACGGCGCAGGGCGCGGGTCTGGGTTTCGTAAGAGGAGCCACCGTAGATGGGCAGGACATGGAAGTCAGGCATGTGCTTGGCGTAACGTTGGCACGCCTCGGCAACTTGCAGCGCCAGCTCACGGGTCGGTGCCAGCACCAAAATCTGGGTGTTACGGTTACCAGCTTCCAGACGAGACAACAGAGGCAAGGCAAAAGCAGCGGTCTTCCCCGTACCGGTTTGCGCCTGCCCCAGCAGATCGTGTCCCGCCATCAGGTGGGGAATTGCTGCGGCCTGGATCGGTGACGGGCGCTCATAGCCCACGTCTTGCAGCGCTTTCAATACAGGCGCGGCCAGTCCAAGCTCACTAAAAAGGGGCATTTGTTCGGTATGGGTATCAGACATAGATTCTTCCAGAGTAAGGCAGGCGGCTAAGCACCGCGGAATAGCAAAAAGGCGGCGATTATAGCGCCACTTTGTTCTGCTGTCTTGAAAAATGTGATAAGCGTCTCAAGACGTTGGCAATTATAGAGGGATCTTGCGACTATGGCTTGCTTATTTTGCACTACTGGTGCGTTATTGCTTGTCACGCCCCGCTGGAGTCCTTGTCCCGCTTGTGTTTGAGCACCGCCATGGTCAATCGACTGGTGCACAATAAACGCCCACGTTCATCCCGAATGTCAATCTGCCACACCTGGGTCGTCGCTCCCAGATGCAGCGGCGAGCAACGCCCTGTCACCACCCCTTCCCGTTTGGCACGCAGGTGGTTGGCGTTCACCTCCAGTCCCACGCAGTAGCTCTCCTCCCCTACCGCCATGTTGGCGGCCAGCGACCCCAAAGTCTCCGCCAACACCACGGAGGCACCACCGTGCAGCATGCCAAGGGGCTGATGGGTACGGTGATCCACCGGCATGCTGGCCTCGAGCCAGTCGGGCCCAAAGGCGGTATAGAGGATGCCAAGGTGGGCCATCAGGGTGTTGCGGGAGCTGGCATTGAGCCCTTCGAGGCTCATGGGTTTGCGCCAGATGGGGGCGCTTTCTTGACTCATGGCGAGCAGACTCCTTATGTGATCAATGAGTTGGACACGATCAGTGCCGGCGAAAAAAGATGCCCCGATCCGGGGCATCTTGACAAGTACCTTGCGTCACCAGGGATAGGTCACCCCGGGCCACTCGGCCCAGGGGAGCTCGCGCCCCGGCAGGCGCGGGTGATGCCAGTGCCACACCTTGCCCAGCCAGGCACGGAGTTCGGCCTCCAGCACGACGTCATCAAGGGGGGCCTCGGCCACCTTCCAGAAGAAGAGCTCCACCTCCACCTCAGGCAACACCGAGGGGTAGAGATAGACCCCGCCCCAGAACTCGGGCTCCCGCTCCGGGCTCCAGAGGCCATAGGCGAAGGAGCGCTTGGCGAGAAACTCCGAGCGCTGCCACTCCAGATCGGCCTCGTGCTGGCTCAGGCTGAACTGAGCCGAGGGCCAGACGTCATCCGGGCGAAACAGCTGATGAAGCTGCTCCCGCTCGCGCAGCATGGCGACAAACTCCACCACCGCCTGAGTTGGGCTGGCAGGCAGCAGCAGAAAGCTCGGGTGCCGATAGGCTTGCGGCACCCGAAACCGCTTGGGGAAGCGCAGCATCAGAGCAGTTCCAGCAGCGCCTGCAGCGGATGCTTGAGTTTCTCCCCCTCCATCCGCTTGACCTGGCTACGGCACGAATAACCCGTGGCCAGACAGCGATCCTTGGGCAGGCGAGCGAGCGGCTCGGCCCAGCTCAAGGAGTAGATCCCCTTGGAGTTGTCCACCTGCTTGGCGTCGTGACCATAGGTGCCGGCCATGCCGCAGCAGCCGACCGACACCGGCTGCAACGTGGCGCCGAAGCGGCCAAACAGGGTACCCCAGTCACCGTGAGTCGAGGGCTTGGCAGTCTTCTCGGTGCAGTGGGCAAACAGATACCAGGGCTCGGCTTCTCCCGGCTCTTTCGCTGCGGCACTGACTTGTGGGGCAGGAAGAGAGAGCAGCCACTCCTGGGGCAGCAGCACCTGGAAGTCGCCGCGGGCAGGGCCCAGCGCCTTCACGTATTCATCGCGATAGCAGAGTACCAGGGAGGGATCGACTCCCACCATGGGGATGCCCAGCGCCGCCATCTTGTTGAGGAACTGGGCACTGCTGGCTGCGGTGCGGGCGAAGGCGCGCAGGAAGCCCTTCACGTGCTGGGGCTTGCCGTTGGGCTTGAAGGGCAGCAGGTAGGGCTGATAGCCCAGCTTGCTGGCGAGCTTCACCAGGTCGCGCACCACGGGGGCGTCGTAATAGCTGGTGAAGGGATCCTGCACGATGAGCACGACCTTCTTGCGCTGCTCGGGGCTCATGGCCTCCAGCCCCGGCAGGTCGAAGTAGCGGGCCTTGTGATCACGCAGCTCCTCGGCCAGGGTGGGAATACTCAAGAGCGGCACATCCACCATGCCGATGCTCTTCTCGGTCGCCTTCTGGGCCCACTCTTTTTCCAGGAAGAAGTTGACCAGCTTGGGCGCCCTGGCGAGCAGGGGCGCATAAGCTTCGACGGTGCCGACGAAGTAATCCTTGGGGCCGCGCAGATAACGGCTGTGGTAGAGCTGCATGAAGCGGGCGCGGAAGGTGGGCACGTCCACCTTGATGGGGCACTGGCTGGTGCAGGCCTTGCAGGCCAGGCACCCCTCCATCGCCTCCATCACCTCGTGAGAGAAGTCGTACTCGCCGCGGGCGCGGGCCAGGGTATTACGGAACTTGTCGACAATCTGCTTGAAACGCAGACCGCCGCTTTGCAGCGCCACTTCTTCGGCCAGGGGATCGTAGCCCTGCTCCGCCAACTGACGCAGCCATTCGCGCATCAGCCCGGCCCGCCCCTTGGGGGAGTGGCGGCGGTCGCGGCTTATCTTGACCGAGGGACACATGGGGGAGTCGGTCTCGAAGGTGAAGCAGAGGCCGTTGCCGTTGCAATCCATGGCGCGGGTGTAGCTTTCGCGCACCGCAATCGGGATCTGGCGGTCAAACTTGCCGCGCTTGGGACCGTCCACCGACACCAGTTCGGCACCGCTGCCATAAGGGATGCAGATCTTGCCCGGGTTGATGCGGTTAGCCGGATCGAACGCCCCCTTGACCCGCTGCAGCTCCTCCCACAGCTCGCCGAAGAAGGCGGGGCTGTATTCGGAGCGAAAGCCCTTGCCGTGCTCCCCCCACATCAGACCGCCATATTTGGCGGTGAGGGCCACCACCTGATCCGAGATGCGGCGCAGCAGCACCTCCTGTTCAGGGTCGCATAAGTCCAGTGCCGGGCGCACGTGCAGCACACCCGCATCGACGTGGCCGAACATGCCGTAGTCGAGGCCATGGCCATCGAGCAGGGCGCGAAATTCCATGATGAAATCGGCCAGGGACTCCGGTGGCACGGCGGTGTCTTCGGTGAAGGCTACCGGCTTCTTTCGCCCCTCGGCATTGCCGAGCAGCCCCACCGACTTCTTGCGCATACCGTAGATGGTCTCGATGCTCGGCAAGTGACTGCACACCTGATAGCCGATGATCCCCGCCTCCTCCTTGGCCAGCAGGGCGTCGATGCGGCGGCACAGCTCGGCCACCTTGGCCTGGTGTTCAGCCTCGTCGGTGTCGGCGAATTCGACGATGTTGAGCCCCTGCAGATCCTTGCCGGGCACGTCCTGAATGAACTCTTTGACCGAATGCCAGATGATGTCGGCGCGAGCCAGCCCCAGCACACGGGAGTCCACCGTCTCCACCGACAGGGCGTGAGCCTCCACCATAAAGGGGGCGTTTCTGAGCGCCGACGGGAAGCTGTCGTACTTGACGTTGACGAGCGTCCGGTAGCGCGGAATGGGGGTGATGTTGAGGCGAGCCTCGGTGATGAAGCCCAGCGACCCTTCCGAGCCGCACAGCACCCGGCTCACATCCAGGGTGTCGGTGTCGGGGGCATAGAGGTGCTTGAGATCGTAACCGGTCAGGAAGCGGTTGAGCTTGGGGAAGGTGGCCTCTATGTCGGCGCGCCGCTCGCGGCCGATGCGATAGAGGGTGCGGTAGATCTCCCCCTCGCGGCTCTCCAGCGCCAGCTTGTCTGCCAGGCGCTGGCCGTTCACCGGCTCGGTCGCCATGATGTCACCGTTCTCCAGCACGGCCTTGAGCCCCAGCACGTGATCCGAGGTCTTGCCGTACACCAGCGACCCCTGCCCCGAGGCATCTGTGTTGACCATGCCCCCCAGGGTGGCGCGGTTGGAGGTGGAGAGATCCGGCGAGAAGAAGTAGCCGTGGGGTTTGAGGTAGGCGTTGAGCTGATCCTTCACCACCCCGGCCTGGGCCCGCACCCAGCCCTGCTCCAGATTAATTTCCAGGATCTGGTTCATATGGCGCGAGAGATCGACGATAATGCCGCCGCCCAAGGATTGACCATTGGTGCCGGTACCGCCGCCGCGAGGGAAGAAACTCAAGGCCGCGTACTCGGGCCCCTGGGCCAGCTTGAGCATCACCGCTATGTCATCCGCGCTACGCGGATAGAGCACCGCCTGAGGTACGACCTGATAGACGCTGTTATCCGTCGCCATCGCCAACCGGCTTGCATAAGACTTTTCGATATCACCACGAAATGCTGAGCGCGCCAGCAACTCAAGAAACTGCAGGGTTGTAGGTGACAAACTGTCCTGGTAATCGAGTCTCGGGATCATGAATCCTTGTTCCCATCCTTTGCTTGATGCCGGAACTCCGGCGACAACGACCGTTCGGGCCAGCCTCTTCGCGGGCCCCCGAACCAGTCCGCTCACATGTGAGCGGGCAGTATATCAGCTAGAAAACCGCTTGCGCGTGCAATCTTCACCATTTGAAAGGAGGACTTTTATGGCTCATCACAGCCATGTTATCAGTACGCTGGTTCGCACCGAGAAACAGGCGCTGACCCTGTCGCTGTTCGGCTGCATCAGCTTCGCCATCTTCGGGATCGGCTACGGCCTGTTCGTCGGTTCCAACGCCATCATGCTCGATGGCATCTTCACCCTGTTCAGCATGGGCATGACGGGACTCGGACTCATCACCGCCTACCTGGTGACTCGCCCCTCCGACTCACGCTTCCAGTACGGCTATGCCCACTTCGAGCCCATCACCAACGTCATCAACGGCACCGTCATCCTGCTGCTCTGCCTCGGCGCCCTCTATAGCGGCATCACCTCCCTGCTCGAAGGGGGACGGGAGATAGACCTCGGCCACGCTCTCATCTACGCCGCCGTCTGTACCTTCTTCTGCGCCATTATCTACCGGATCGAGGCGGGCGTTGCCGAGCGGCTCAACTCCGAGCTGGTACGGGTCGACGCCAAGGAATGGTTGGTCGACACCCTGCTCAGCGCCACCCTGCTCATCGGCTTCGCGGTCGCCATCGGCCTCGACGCCCTCGGCTACGGCCACTACAACCGCTACATAGACCCGGTGCTGGTTACCCTGCTCGCCCTGTGCGCCACCCTGATCCCCATCAAGGTACTCGGCCGCAACCTGCGGGAAGTGTTGAAAATCGCTCCCAAGGGGGATGTTTCGGCGCGGGTCGAGAGCGAGATAGATGCCCTGCGCCAGCGCCATGGCATCGAGTGCTACAGCCATCTGGCGAAAAGCGGCCGCCGCTTCGATCTCGAACTCAACATTCTGGTGGCCCCCGGCCAGGAATGGCCCGTCGAGCGCCAGGATGCCCTGCGCCAGGAGCTCTGGTCCCGCCTCGGCGATACCCTGGGAGATGCCTGGCTCTCGGTATGCTTCACCCGCGAGAAGCGCTGGCTGTAGTAAGCAGCAAGGCGGAGCCTGCCCGGTAAGCTCCGCCCGCCCCTGTCCCCCACAGTGGGCGGCATGCCTCTCCCCCTCGCGCTTCCTTGGGTGTCCTCTTGCCAAACGCGGGATTCCCGTTATCATCAGGGCTCACTTTTGACCCGAGGTTTTATTGCCCATCATGGACAACCCCCGAAGTAGCCCTTCGTTTTTCCCCATCAAAGCCTATCTGTACCTGCTCAATCAGCGCCTCTGAAAACACTCGAGCCTTAGCCTGCCACGGCCCTTGCCGTGAGCGACATCCACTGCGTCTGTTTTTATTGAGGTCATCCTAATGGAATTCTTGCTGGACCCGTCTATCTGGGTCGGTCTGTTCACCCTGATCATCCTCGAGATAGTGCTCGGGATCGACAACCTGGTCTTCATCGCCATCCTGGTGAAGAAGCTCCCTCCCGCCCAGCGGGACAAGGCCCGGCTCATCGGCCTCTCCCTGGCCCTGATCATGCGCCTCGCCCTGCTGAGCGTGATGTCCTGGCTCGTGACGCTCACGACCCCCATACTGCACATCTGGGATCACCCCTTCTCGGGGCGGGATCTCATTCTGATGGGGGGCGGCCTCTTCCTGCTGTTCAAGGCCACCTCGGAGCTGCATGAGCGGCTGGAGGCCAAGCCGGAGGAGCAGGGCCCGGCCGGTGTCTATGCCGGATTCGGGGTGGTGATCGCCCAGATCCTGGTGCTGGATGCCGTCTTCTCTCTGGACTCCATCATCACTGCGGTCGGCATGGTGGAACACCTGGGCGTCATGATGGCGGCCGTGACCATCGCCATGGTGGTGATGGTGATCGCCTCCAAGCCCCTGACCCGCTTCGTCAACGCCCACCCCACCGTGGTGGTGCTCTGCCTGAGCTTCCTGCTGATGATAGGCTTCAGCCTGGTCGCGGAGGGCTTCGGCTTCCACATTCCCAAGGGCTATCTCTATGCGGCCATCGGCTTCTCTGTGCTCATCGAGTTCTTCAATCAGCTCGCCCAGCGCAGTGCCCAGCGCCACGAATCCAGGCAGCCCCTGCGCGAGCGCACCACGGCCGCCATCTTCAAACTGATGGGGGGCAGCCGGGCCAACCAGCACCCGCAGCAGGATGAGGAGGAGGAGCTGGAGGCCCCCCGCCCCATCAGCTTCGGAGAGGAGGAGCGTTACATGGTGACCGGGGTGCTGTCGCTCGCCGAGCGCTCCATCCGCACCATCATGACCCCCCGCGCCGAGATGGAGTGGATCGACGTCAATGACTCCCCGGACGAGATCCGGGCCCTGCTGCAGCGGGCACCCCACAGCCTGTTCCCGGTCTGCGACGGGGAGCTGGATGAGATCATCGGGGTGGTGAAGGCGCGGGATCTGCTGTTTTCCCTCAACGAGGGGCAGTCCCTGGCCGAGCTCGCCAGGCAGAATGACCCCATCATAGTGCCCCAGACCATCAACGTGATCCGGCTGCTGGCGGAGCTGCGCCAGGCCAGGGGCAGCCTCATTCTGGTGGCGGATGAGTTCGGCATCATCCAGGGGCTGGTCACCAACCACGATCTGCTGGAGGCCATCGTCGGCGAGTTGCCGGATGAGGATGAGACCCCGGACATCGTCCAGGAGGGAGAGAGCTGGCTCATCAACGGCAGCACCAACATCCACCAGATAGAGCAGACCCTGGGCCATGACGGCCTGGTGAGCGAGAGCGATGAGTACGTGACCCTCGCGGGCATGCTGCTCTCCCACTTCGGCAGTCTGCCCACCAGCGGCCAGCAACTGCGCCTGAGTCAGCTCTGCTTCGAGGTGCTGGCGGTGAGCGAGCGCCGGATAGAGCGGGTGCGGGTCACCCCGATCGGCGCCAGCGCCGCCTGATCTGCCGCGACACTGAAGAGGGCCAACAGGCCCTCTTTTTCATGGCCTCAGGCCCATTGCTGTGCCAAGGGCAATTCTCTTCTGCAATTACCCCTCTTTTTCACAATGACAATCCCCTCTAGAGTCTCCTCCATCTCAACACGAGGAATTCACCATGCACCACGATCCCCTGTTCTGCCCCCTTCGCCTCGGCCAGTTGCACCTCTCCAACCGCATCGTCATGCCGCCCATGACCCGCTCCCGCGCCAGCCAGCCCGGTGATCTGGCCAACGCCATGATGGCCACCTATTACGCCCAGCGCGCGGGCGCCGGTCTCATCATCGGCGAGGGCACCCAGATAGATCCCCTGGGCAAGGGCTATGCGTGGACCCCGGGCATCCACAGCGCCGAGCAAGTGGCCGGCTGGAAGCAGGTGACCGATGCGGTGCACGCCAGGGGGGGCATCATGTTTGCCCAGCTCTGGCACGTGGGCCGGGTCACCCACCCGGACAACATAGGCGGCGCCCAGCCCATCTCTTCCTCCGCCATCAAGGCCGAAGGGGTGAAAGTGTTTGTCGACAACGGCAGCGATGCCCCCGGTTTTGTGGAGACGGTCACTCCCCGCGCCATGACCCAGGCCGACATCGACGCCGTGGTGGGCCAGTTCCGCCAGGCCGCCCGCAATGCCATGGAGGCCGGCTTTGACGGCATAGAGCTGCACGCCGCCAACGGCTACCTCATCAACCAGTTCCTCGACTCCGAGTCCAACGCCCGCACCGACAACTACGGCGGGTCGCTTCAGAACCGGCTGCGCTTCCTGAAAGAGGTGACACAAGCGGTCAGTGCCGAAATCGGAGCAGACCGCGTCGGGGTGCGTCTCGCGCCACTCACCACCCTCAACGGTACTGTCGATGCGAACCCGCAGGAGACCTATCTGGCTGCAGCGAAGCTGCTGGGGGAAATAGGCATCGTCTATCTGCATATCGCCGAGGCGGACTGGGACGATGCCCCCCTGATGGCGGAGGGCTTCAAGCAGGGGCTGCGGGATGCCTTCCCCAACACCCTCATCTATGCGGGAAAATATGACGGCGAGCGAGCCAGAGCCGCGCTGCAGGCGGGCTGGGCCGACCTGATTGGCTTCGGTCGCCCCTTCGTGGCGAACCCGGATCTGCCGAACCGGCTGCGCCACGGCTATCCCTTTGCCCCCCACGATCCCGCCACCCTGTTTGGCGGTGGTGAGCAGGGGCTCATCGACTACCCCGTCTATCAGGCCGAAACAGCGTCACAGCCTGCCTGAGACTGGCAACCAGCCTGGCCTCGGAGCCACGCGCCCGCCCTTATCGGCGGGCGCGTTGTTCTTGAACATCCGGGCGCTAGTAGAGAGCCACCCCGTGGCAGGCACCATAGCCCCTGATCTCCTGGGTCAGCTTCACCTTGTCGGCGAGGCTCAGCCAGCTCGCCTCCACCCCATTGAGGGAGAGCCGGCAGAGCTGCTCCCGCGTGGCACCGAGACTGTTCGCCAGCGCCTGGAAGTTGGCCCCCATGTAGCCGCCAAAATAGGCGGGATCGTCGGAGTTGATGGTGACGCAGAGCCCCTGCTCCAGCAGGGTCAGCACGTTGTGATCCGCCATCTTGTCAAACACCCTGAGCCGTACGTTGGAGAGGGGACAGACGGTCAGGGGCAACCGGGTATCGGCAAGGTAGCGCACCAGCGCTGGATCCTCGGCGCAGCGCACCCCGTGATCGATGCGTCTGACCTGCAGCTCCTGGATGGTCTGCCAGATGTAGGCCGCCGGTCCCTCCTCCCCCGCGTGGGCCACCACCGGCAGTCCCAGCTCACGGCAGCGGGCGAAGACCCGGGCAAACTTGCCGGGCGGATTGCCGAGCTCGCTCGAGTCGAGGCCGATGCCATGGATACGGGACAGATGAGGCCGCGCCTCGTCCAGGGTGGCGAAGGCCGCCTCTTCGCTTAAGTGCCGCAAAAAGCTCATGATGAGTCGCCAGCTGATGCCAAGCTGCCGCTCACCCTGCTGCAATGCCCGCTCTATGCCGCCGAGCACCGTCTCGAAGGGAATGCCGCGGGCACTGTGGGTCTGGGGGTCGAAGAAGATCTCCACATGCACCACCTTGTCGGCGGCGCAGCGTTCCAGATAGGCCCAGGTGAGGTCGAAGAAATCCTGCTCGGTGACCAGCACGCTGGCCCCCAGGTAGTAGAGATCGAGAAAGGATTGCAGGCAGTCAAACTCATAGGCGGCTCGCAGGCTCGCCACGTCGGGCCAGGGCAGGGTCACCCCGTTGCGCTGGCCAAGGGCAAACATCAACTCGGGCTCCAGGGTGCCCTCGATATGCAGGTGCAACTCCAGCTTGGGCAAGCCGGCAATAAAGTTCTCCATGATGACGGCTCCATCGTCAGCGCCTGATGGTTAAGGCAAGTACAGGCGCCAACGGCGCCCTCCCTCTGCCGTCATTGTGCACCCATCTGACGCGCCGGGGGAGACTTGTCATCAAAGCGCCTTATAATGGCGGCACAAAAAAGCCATAAGTGATTGAAGACATTCGAGGTTGGCAACCACCTCCCCCTACAAGGAGTTTCCATGAAGAAAAGCGTCATCTGCGATATCGACGGCGTCATCCTGCACAACAACGATCTGGTGCCCGGCGCCGACCGTTTCGTTCATCGCCTGCTGGAGCAGGGCAGCAAGCTGTTGTTCCTCACCAATTACCCGGCCCAGACCCAGAAAGATCTGCAAAACCGCTTCCGCTCCGCCGGGATCGAGGTGCCAGAGGAGTGCTTCTATACCTCCGCCATGGGCACCGCCGACTTTCTCAAGCGCCAGGACGGCAAGAAGGCCTATGTGATCGGCGAAGGGGCCCTGACCCACGAGCTCTACAAGGCAGGCTTCACCATCACCGACATCGACCCCGACTTCGTGGTGGTGGGCGAGACCCGCAACTACAACTGGACCATGATGCAGCTGGGGGCCAAGTTCGTGGATCAGGGTGCCCGCTTCATCGCCACCAACCCCGATACCCACGGCCCCATGATGCACCCGGCCTGCGGCGCCCTCTGCGCCCCCATAGAACGGATGACCGGCAAGAAGCCGTTCTACGTCGGCAAGCCGAGCGCCTGGATCATTCGCGCGGCGCTCAACCGGATGGAGGCCCACTCCGACGACACCATCATCATCGGCGACAACCTGCGCACCGACATCCTGGCGGGCTTCCAGGCCGGTCTCGAGACGGTGCTGGTGCTCTCCGGAGTGAGCAAGGTGGCGGACATCGACCGCATGCCGTTCAGACCGAATCACATCTTCGACTCCGTGGTCGACATCGATATCGTCTGATCCCCTTCCTTGGTCCCCCTTGGCAAGGTGGCGCACATCGTTTAACGTAAGCGCAACATTGTTAAACAAACTAAACGGGAGCAGGACGCTCCCCTCGCCACCCCAAGGACGCACCATGAAGAGCCTGAACGACTGGATCCTGCTGGACCAGCACCCCGTCTCCCCTACCCCGCTGATGCCCGCCCCCGAGCGGATCCGCGCCGGCAACCCGAGCCAGACCCTCTGGAACCACTATTCGGACCCCAGCCAGCAGTTTCACGTGGGCTTCTGGGCCTGCGAGCCGGGGCGCTGGGCCGTGCACTACACCGAGCACGAATATTGTCAGCTGCTGGAAGGGGAAGCGCGGATCCACGACGGCCAGGGGGGCGAGCTGCACCTCAAGCCGGGGGATCAGTTCGTCATCCCGGCGGGCTTCGTCGGCGAGTGGGAGACCCTCACCCCCTGTCGCAAGCTCTATGTGATCTTCGAGCCCGCCGCGACTTGACGCCAACGTCAACCAGGGCCCTGTCTGCGGCCCTTTTTCATGCCGGCCAGGTTGACGTTTGCGGCATGATTTTGTGCGGTTTTCCCGCTTGCAAAAGGTTTTTGCACTAGGCATTGTGATTGGCGAGGAATGTAAATGGAATTTCGAGCCCAAACGTGGGGGGCTCATATAAAAATCAAGAGGATTACCGCCAATGTGTTCTATTTTCGGCATTCTGGACATCAAGACCGACTCCGCCGCCTTGCGCAAATCGGCCCTGGAGATGTCCAAGCGACTGCGTCACCGCGGGCCTGACTGGTCCGGCGTCTACAGCTCCGACAAGGCCATCCTGGTGCACGAGCGCCTGGCCATCGTCGATCCGGGCAATGGCGCCCAGCCGCTCTACAACCCGGAGCGCACTCACGTATTGGCCGTCAACGGCGAGATCTACAACCACAAGGAACTGGAGAAGAACCTCAAGGTCGACTTCCAGTTCCAGACCCACTCCGACTGCGAGGTGCTGCTCGCCCTCTACAAGGAGAAGGGCCCCGCCTTCCTGGACGATCTGAACGGCATCTTCGCCTTCATCCTCTATGACGCCGAGCAGGACGCCTACCTGATCGGTCGCGATCACATGGGGATCATCCCCCTCTACACCGGCCGCGACGAGCATGGCAACGTCTACGTCGCCTCCGAGATGAAGGCCCTGGTGCCGGTGTGCAAGAGCGTCGAGACCTTCCCACCGGGACACTACCTCTGGAGCAAGGATGGCGAGCTAAAACAGTGGTACAAACGCGACTGGATGGAATATCAGGCGGTCGAGCACAACGTCAGTGACAAGGCCGAGCTGAAAGCCGCTCTGGAAGCGGCGGTCAAACGCCAGCTGATGTGTGACGTGCCCTACGGCGTGCTGCTCTCCGGCGGTCTGGATTCGTCCGTCATCTCCGCCATCACCAAGCTCTACGCCGCCCGTCGGGTAGAGGATGATGGCAAGAGCGAGGCTTGGTGGCCCCAGCTGCACTCCTTCGCCGTGGGGCTGGAAGGCTCGCCGGATTTGGCCGCCGCCCGCAAGGTGGCCGATCACCTCGGCACCATACACCACCAGATCCACTTCACCGTGCAGGAAGGGCTGGATGCCCTGCGCGACGTCATCTATCACCTCGAGACCTATGACGTCACCACCATCCGCGCCTCCACCCCCATGTATCTGATGGCGCGCTACATCAAGGCGATGGGGATCAAGATGGTGCTCTCCGGCGAAGGCTCCGACGAGCTGTTTGGCGGCTACCTCTACTTCCACAAGGCCCCCAACGCCCGGGAGTTCCACGAGGAGAACGTGCGCAAGCTTGCCTCCTTGCATCTGTATGACTGCCTGCGGGCCAACAAGTCCATGGCCGCCTGGGGCGTGGAGGGTCGCGTGCCCTTCCTCGACAAGGAGTTCATGGACGTGGCGATGCGCCTGCAGCCCGCCGACAAGATGTGTGGCAACGGCAAGATCGAGAAGCACATCCTGCGGGAAGCGTTCGAGGAGCTGCTGCCCCACGAGGTGGCCTGGCGTCAGAAGGAGCAGTTCTCCGACGGCGTGGGCTACTCCTGGATTGACAGCCTGAAAGCCATGGTCGAGACCGAAGTGACGGATCAGATGTTCGAGGCGGCGGCATTCCGCTTCCCCATCAACACTCCGCTCACCAAGGAGGCTTACTTCTACCGCGCCATCTTCGACGAGCACTTCCCGCTGGAGTCCGCCGCCCGCACCGTGCCCTACGGCAAGTCGGTCGCCTGCTCTACCCCGACCGCGCTGGAGTGGGATGCCAAGTTCAAGGAGATGGCCGACCCCTCCGGTCGCGCCGTGATGGACGTCCACCAGCAGAGCTACTGATCCGCAAGCGGACAGAGCCCGACCAAACAACAAAGCCCCTCTCGAGGGGCTTTGTTGTTTTCTGCCATTTCATTCCCGCTTTTTTGCTTCTCTCCTTCCCTGTTTACGGCTTGGCGAAGGGGCTCGCTCGTGTCACATTATTCCGGCTTGGAAGCAACAACGACAATACAAGGAAGAGACGATGAAACGACTGTTACTGCCCCTGGTGCTGGGCACCCTGCTGTTCAACGGCGCCGTCCGCGCGGGTGACCACCTCTGGGCCAGGGGCTTGCCCGATTACAGTCAGGGCTATGACGAGCAGCGGGATCCGGCGAAAGATCTCGCCGCTGCCACCATCAGGGCGCAACAAGAGGACAAGCAGGTATTGCTGCTGGTGGGGGGCGAGTGGTGCAGCTGGTGTAAGGAGATGAACCACTTCCTGGATCGGGAGCCCGAGCTTGCGCACCAGTTCAACCGGACCTTCGTGGTGGTCAAGGTGAACGTCAGCAAGGAGAACAAAAACGCCCTCTTCCTCAAGGCCTATCCAGAATATCTGGGAGTACCCCACTTCTACGTGCTGGACGCCAGAGGCAAGCTGCTGGAGTCCTTCAATACCGGATTGCTGGAGAAGGGGAAAAGTTACGATGAGGTCAAGTTTGGCAAGTTTATCAGCTACTTTGAGCGCCAGGATGCTCGTAGCTGACAAGCCTTGACCATGATGCAAACACCCCGCACGGTCGCCTGACGGTGCGGGGTGTTTGTTGTTTATCACGGGGAAGAATCAGGCTTGCGCATCCGGCTGATTGGCGGGAGCGGCCTTGACAAAGGCCTGCAACTGCTCGCAGTTGGCGACGATGCGCGCGATGGTGGGGTAGTCGTCCAACGTCATATTGAAGCGGTGGGCGTTATAGACCTGGGGCACCAGCATGCAGTCCGCCAGGGTTACCTCGTTGCCCACGCAATAGACGCCGGCGGTGGTCATCAACAATTGCTCAAGGGCGGTGAAGGTCTCGTCAATCCAGTGGCGATACCAGGCATCGCGCGCCACCTTGCTCTGCCCCAACTCCTGCTCCAGGTAGTTCAGCACCCTCAGGTTGTTGAGGGGATGAGTGTCGCAGGCGATCATGTTGACTATCTGGCGCACCCGGGCCCGCTCCTCGGGAGCGGAGGGCATCAGGGGGTAGGCCGGATAGGTCTCGTCGAGGTATTCCATGATGGCCACCGACTGACCCAGCTGCACATCCCCGTCGATGAGAAAAGGCACCAGCCCCTGGGGATTGACCCGGCGATAGGCCTTCTCTTTCTGCTCACCCTGTCTCAGATTGACCGGGTGCTGCTCATAACCAAGCCCCTTGAGGTGCAGCACCAGACGCACGCGAAAGCTGGCCGATGAACGCCAATATCCAAACAACTGCAGCATATTATGTCCCTATGGTGGCAGGTGTGTGCCACCTGCCGTGTCGCCTGGCCGACCTTGGCCGGCCCAGGCCTTGCTAGCTCGTCTGACTGGCCCCCCCTTGCGTGACCCGTTGCAAAATGGTGCCAAACAGACTCATCCCGTTGCGATCCTGCATCGCGATGGACACTGTATCACCAAAGCGCAGAAAGGGTGTAGTGGCTTGACCTGACTCGATTATTTCCAGCATCCGCTGCTCGGCGAGGCAGGAGGATCCCCGGCTTCTGTCGTAGTTGGAGACGGTGCCCGAGCCGATGATGCAGCCCGCGCCAAGGGGCCTGGTCTTGGCCGCGTGGGCGATCAGCTCGAAGAAGTTGAAGGTCATGTCGAGCCCCGCATCCGGCTCCCCGAACAGGGCGCCGTTGAGCTGGGTCACCAAGGGCAGATGCACCTTGCCCTGCCGCCAGTCGCTGCCGAGCTCGTCCGGGGTGATGGCCACCGGCGAGAAGCTGCTGGAGGGTTTGGACTGGAAGAAGCCAAAGCCCTTGGCGAGCTCCCCGGGAATGAGGTTGCGCAGGCTCACATCGTTGACCAGCATCAACAGCTTGACGTGCTCCTCTGCCTTCTGCGCGCTGGTGCCCATGGGCACGTCGTCGGTGATGACGGCCACCTCAGATTCAAAGTCGATGCCCCACTCCTCCGACCCCATGACGATGGGGCCGCGCGGGGCGAGGAAGCTGTCGGAGCCCCCCTGGTACATCAGGGGATCGTGCCAGAAGCTCTCCGGCATCTCGGCGCCACGCGCCTTGCGCACCAGCTCCACGTGATTGACGTAAGCGCTGCCATCGGCCCACTGGTAGGCGCGGGGCAGCGGGGAGAGGCAGGCCGTCTCATCGAAGGGGAAGGCATCGGGGCAGGCTCCGTCGTTGAGGGCCTGATAGACGGCGGTCAGTCGGGGGGCGAGTTCGGCCCATTCGTCCAGTGCCCCTTGCAGGGTGGGGGCTATGTCGGCCACGGCCACCGCCCGGGTCAGATCCCGGCTCACCACCACCAGGGCGCCATCGCGCTTGCCATTGTTCAAGGTTGCCAATTTCATATCGAATTCCTTATTTGCCGATGGTGCCGTCTGGTCGCTGCCAGCTGGAGACATAGTGGGGATCCTCTATCCCTTCGCAGATCTGGCCGACCCCCAGGGCATCCCGGGTGTCGAGCATCACCGCCACCTCGTCGGTGAAGGTCTTGGCGTGGGCCTGCCCCGCCGCAAAGGCCTTGGGATGGGGGCCGTGGGTGAAACCGGCGGGGTGGAAGGTGACCATACCCCGCTCTATGTTGTCCCGGCTGAAGAAATCCCCGGCGTGGTAGAAGAGCACCTCGTCAAAGTCGTCGTTGCTGTGGTAGAAGGGCACCCGCAGCGCCCCGGGATCGCTCTCGATGGGGCGCGGCACGAAGGTGCAGATGACGAAGCGGCTCGCCACGAAGGTGGAGTGGGCCGACGGCGGCAGATGGTAGCGGTGGCTCATCAGCGGGCGGATGTCCCGCCAGTTGAGGCGCACCACGCAGAGATCCCCATGCCAGCCCTGGGCATCCAGGGGGTTGAAGGGCCAGGTGATGACCGAGACCTGATCGTGGCGCTTGACCTGCAGCGACCAGGGGTTTTCGTCCTGCTGGGCCAGGAAACACTCATCGATGGCGGGCACATCCAGCGCCGCCGGATCGAAGATGGCGTGGTTGCCCACCAGCCCCTTGTCCGGCAGCTGATAGCTGTCCTCGGTCGCCTCTATCATCAGGATGAACAGCGGCGCGGTCGGCTCGATGCGCCACATGGTGCCGCGGGGGATCACCACGTAGTCCCCCTCTTTCAGCGTGAGATGGCCGTAGTCGCAGAAAAACTCCCCGCCCCCCTCGTGGATGAACAAGAGCTCGTCGCCATCGGCGTTGCGCACCAGAAATGGCATCGACTCGCTCAGGCGCCACATCCGGTAGCGGCAGTGGGGGTTGCTGAGCAGATCCGGCATCACCCAGGGGGAGAGGGAGCTCACCGCCTCGCCGAGGGCATTGAGATCGAACAGCCGCGGTCGCAGCGGCCCCTCCTAACTGCTCCAGTCGGTGGGGGCATGCTTGTGGTGCATGTGGGTGGCGGGGCCGAAGAAGCCGCTGCGGCCCAGTTCGCGCTCGTAGATGGCCTGCTCGGGCAGGTCGGCGTGGGCCTGGCGGGAGTGGGTCCCCTCCCGGTGGGGGAAACTTATCCAGTTACGCATGGCTGTGTACCTCCCATGAAATGAATACCGGCCGACGAGCTAGCATCCCGTTACGCATCGCTCGGCTCCCCCTTCTTCTCGCCCTGCTCGGCCCCGCTCAGTACCCCACGGCGGATTTGATCCAGTTCAATGGATTCGAACAGTGCCTGGAAGTTGCCCTCGCCGAACCCCTCGTTACCCTTGCGCTGGATGATCTCGAAGAAGACCGGGCCGATGACGGTGTCGGTGAAGATCTGCAGCAGGATGCCGTCCTTGGTGGGGGAGCCGTCGATGAGGATGCGCAGCGCCTTGAGCGCCTCCAGATCCTCCTGATGCCCCTCCACCCGGCTGTTCACTTTCTCGTAGTAGGTGTCCGGGGTCGGCATAAAACCGGTGCCGCGACCACGCAGGGTACGGATGGTCTGGTAGATGTCGCTGGAAGCGAGCGCTATGTGCTGGATCCCCTCCCCCTTGTACTGGCGCAGGTACTCCTCGATCTGGGACTTGTCGTCGGAGGATTCGTTGATGGGGATGCGGATCTTGCCGCAGGGGGCCGTCATGGCGCGGGAATGCAGCCCGGTCAGCTTGCCTTCGATGTCGAAGTAGCGAATTTCCCGGAAGTTGCCGATCCGCTCGTAGAAGTTGGACCAGACGTCCATGTTGCCGCGATGGACGTTGTGGGTCAGGTGATCGATCTCGTAGAGCCCCGCATCCACCTCGGCCATGCGCACCTGCCAGTCGGGATAAAAGACGAAATCCACGTCATAGATGGAGCCCTGCTCGCCGTAGCGGTCGACAAAGGAGAGGGTGCTCTCGCCGATGCCGTAGATGGCGGGGATGTTGAGCTCCATGGGCCCTATCTTGCCGACGAAGGGTTTGGCCCCCTTGGCGATGGCGTACTGCTGGGCACGGCCCGCATCCGCCACCCGAAATGCCATGCCGCAGACGCTGGGCCCGTGCAGGCTGGCAAACTGCTCCGCCTGGGAGTGGGGCTCGGCGTTGACCACGAAATTGATGTCCCCCTGGCGGTAGAGCCAGCACTGCTTGTGCTTGTGTCTGGCCACCTCCGCAAACCCCAGGGAGACGAACAGCGCCTTGAGGGCGGCAATGCCCTTGAGATCCGGGGCCGTGTACTCGACGAATTCGAACCCATCGGTGCCGAGGGGATTGATGGTATGGGAACGGGAAGAAGAGGTCGTCATGATGCGCTCCTTGCGATGGATTGATAACGAAACGGGTCACACCGGGGCCACGACAGGCAGTCGCCACCGGCGTTGTTAACAACTTGTTTCATTAGAAGCAGGGGCGGAGCAGAAGAGAAGAGGCGGGTTTCAGATAGTTTGGCGAGAACTACCGCCAGAAGATGTAAATAGATTGTGACATTACAGCCTGAGCCTTGCGGACAGCCCCACGGCGCACCGCAAGGCTGTCAGCTTTACCTTACAACCGCCAGTTTTTCACCTCGAGATGGGGCAGGCTGACCCTGGCCTGTTGCAGCCGGCGGGCGCTGGGATTGATGAGCCAGGCCTCCTCCCCCAGCGCCAGCAGCGGCAGATCATGCAGGCTGTCACTCAAGGCCAGCGTGGCGCCGAGGGCGCTGATCCCGGGCAGGATCTTGTGCCGGCCGTGGCAATAAAAACGCGGCACCAGGCCGCCGAGACGATAGTGCATTCGCGAACCGATGATGCGATGGGGCAGCCTTGGCAGTTGCCGATGGAGCTGTGCCCGGACCAGGGCGCGGGGGCTGGCGGAAAGCACCCAGCAACGGTGCCCTTCGGCCAGCAGCAGGGCGCGTGCCTCCCGAAACAACCCCGGCCGGGTGTGGCAATAGGCCCGTACCAGCTGGCGCCAGCCGAGTGGCGAGAGCCCCAGGGTGATGGCCCACCAGATAAGCGAGATCCCCTGACGCCGCAGGCTGGGCACCAGATACACCAGGCCACCCAGTGCGATCACCGGCAGCAGCAGCAGTGGCCAAAGCCGGCGGCGCAGGATGAAGCGCAGCAGGCCGGCGTGACTGTCCCCCGGCGCCAGGGTGTCGTCAAAGTCGGCCAGGATCCAGCCCGAGCTGGGCGCCCCGCGTGAGCTTGTCATTCGCTCAATCCTGCGATGGCGGCGTGCAATTCGGGCAGGAGGAACAGCGCCCCCTCATCCGGCGGGCAGACGAGATCGAAAGCCTCCCCTGCCAGGGTAAACTGCAGGCGCCAAGCGTGCAGATAGCCGCGATCGGCGACAGTGCCACCGTAGCGCGTGTCCCCGAGGATGGGGGCACCAATACTCTTGAGGGCGACCCGGATCTGGTGGGTCTTGCCGGTCCGGGGCTTGATGCGATAGAGCCGCAGCCCCTCCCCCACCGCCACCGAATCGAACCAGCTGATGGCCGGGTTCTGCTGGGTGCGGGCCAGCATCCAGCTGCCGCCACGCCCTTTTTCCATGTCCCCCTTGACCCAGCCCTGCTTCTTCTTCGGCTTGCGATCGGAGAGGGCCAGATACTGCTTGCTCACCTCCCGGGCGGCAAAGGCCATGCTGAGTGCCCGGTTAGCCTCCGGGGTGCGCGCCAGCAGCACCAGTCCCGAGGTCATCTTGTCGAGGCGATGGACCGGATAGAGTGCCAATCCAGTCTCGGCACGCACCCGATTGACGAGTCCGGGCTCACCGCCCTCGTCATGCATGCCAAGGCCTGGACCCTTGTTGATCACCATGAAATCTTTGTGCTGCAACTGTATCCGGTACATCTATAACCCTTTAGAATGTGATTTGTTAACAAGTTGAATGCGGGCCTGCTGGCCACCCCATGGATCCTCAGCACAAGAATCGCACGGATGACGAGATACCTGTTTTGGCTGCTATTGCTTGGCGCCAGTTACGCTTCCCCTGTCCAGGCAAGTGACCGTCCCCATGAACCTCCGGATCGGGTCGTCTTGCAATTGCGCTGGCTGCATCAACCCCAGTTCGTCGGCTACCACATGGCCAAGGCCAAGGGGTTTTACGCCGAGGCCGGACTGGACGTCGAGATAAGACCCGGCGGCAAGGGCATAAGCCCGGTCCAGGAAGTACTCAGCGGTCGCGCCGACTTTGGCGTCGGCAACACCGAGGTGCTGACCGGCTACGCCAATGGCGAACCCCTGCTGGCACTGGCCAGTGTCTACCAGCACTCCCCGTCCATCTTCCTGGCCCGTCGCGACAGCGGCATTCTCACCGTTGCGGACATGCGTGGCAAACGGATCATGATGTTCCCCGGCCATCAGGACGCCGAGCTGCTCGCCACCCTCTACTATCAGGGGCTGCACGAACGCCAGCTCATCCCGGTGCCGACCTCGGTCAACATCGACGATCTGATCGCCGGCAAGATAGACATCTTCAACGCCTACCTGAGCAACGAGCCTTTCTACCTGGAAGAGCGCGGCGTCTCGGTCTCCGTCATCAATCCCCGCAACTACGGCATCGATTTTTACAGCGACATCCTGTTCACCACTCAGGACGAGGAGCACACCAACCCGGATCGGGTGGCTCGGTTTCGGGCCGCGAGCCTCAAGGGGTGGCGCTACGCCCTCGCCCACCCGGCCGAGGCCATCGACCTGCTGCGCAAGGAGTATGGCGTCAACCGCAGCCAGGCCCACATGGAGTACGAGCTGCAGATGAGCAAGGAGATGATACAGCCGCTCTATGTGGAGATCGGGTATATGAATCCGGATCGCTTCGCCCACATCATGCAGCAACTGGTCGAAATAGGGCTGGTTCCAAAGCCGGTGCCACTGACCCGTTTTCTCTATCAGGCCCCCTCCGAGCAGTGGATCTTCTGGCGCCCCTGGTTCTTGCTGAGCCTGGGGGTCGGCAGCATCATACTGCTGCTCGCTCTCTATCTGCTCGCCAACAACAAGCGACTCTACCGGGAGGTGGCCCTGCGCAAGCAGCGGGAGCAGGAGATACTGCTGTTGGCCAGGCGCGATCCCCTCACCGGATTGCCCAATCGCCTGAACCTGATGGAGCAGTTGAAAGCACAGGTAAAGAGCGACAGCCCCGGCTGCCTGCTGTTCTGTGATCTCGATGACTTCAAGCGCATCAATGACAACTTTGGCCACAGCCAGGGGGATGCGCTCCTCTGCCAGCTGGCTCAGCGGATCAACGATGCCATCGGCCATCACCGTTTCTTCGCTCGCCTGGCGGGAGATGAGTTCATTCTGCTGTTGCCCGGCTACAACACCCATCAGGCAGAGGAGGTCACCGAGGTGATCCGGCAGGCCATGGAGGCCCCGTTCGTGGTCAATGGCCAGCCCATGCAGGTCGGGATCAGCATCGGGGTCAGTCACTACCAGAGCGGCTGGAGCCCGGAGCAATGGCTCATCCAGGCGGACAGGGCCATGTATTGCGACAAGAACGGCGGCTTCATTGCGCTGGCGGAGCAATCCAGCTGACAGTGCCATCAACGGCGGGGCCACCCACAGCGCCCATGCAATAAGGCCACCCCAGGGTGCAATGCTGATCAGTTAAG
>NZ_CDBZ01000114.1 GCF_000819985.1 Aeromonas media
CCCTGCATCAGGCATCTCCCGCCGGCGCCAGCGCCGCCCCTCCCCCGCCCCACGGGAACAGGGCCAGTCCCTGCGCCGCCATGCCATAGAGCCGCTTCGTCTCATTGCGCAGCCACATCACCTTGGCATCCTGATTGTGGCGCTTGTGCCAAAGCAGAATGAAAGCAATCTCCAGCTGGACGTAGAGCTTCTCGGGCAGCGGTAGCGGCATGGCCATCAGGTTGCCGTGGTGACTGGCGGCATAGCCAGCGCAATAGGAGGGCGCCACGGCGATCAGTTCGTGACTCGACTGGGAGGCGATGTGCAGGGCCTGCTCGAAGCTTGCGACCATGATGGGCACCTCCCGCCTTTGCCCCTCATCCTCCAGCAGATCGTCCAGCGCCCAGCTGTCGCTGGCCTCCCACACCACGCTTATCTGGGGACAGGCCAGAAAGTTTTCCAGCGACCACGCCCGCCCGAGCAGGGGGTGATCCTTGCGCAGGAACACCACGGGGCGATCGGTGAACAGCACCTCGTGGTCGATGTAATAGGGCAGCCGGTTGACCCTGGCCTGGGAGCGACCATGGGTCTCCCGGGCGCAGAAGCCGAGATCCGCATCCCCGTTGACGATGTCGTTGAGGGAGTGGTGATCCCACCCCAGCATCCTGACCACAGAGTGGGGGTACTTCTGGTAGATGGTCATGGGCAGCTCGCTCAGGAAGCTGATGCCAAAGGGGGACTCCATCAGCAGGCTGAAGCGGGCCCCCTCGGGGATCGCCTCGCTGTTGAGGGTACTGATGCTCTCGGTGAGCTGGAACCAGGTCCTGAGCTCCTCTTCCAGGGTCAGGGAGAGCTGGGTCGGCTGCAGCCCCTGCCGCACCCGCACCAGGAGGGGATCGTCAAACCAGTCCCGCAGCTTGGCGAGCGCCTTGCTCACAGTCGAGGGGGTGACGCAGAGCTTCTTGGCCGCCCCTGACACACTGCGCTCCTGCATCAGGTGCTTGAAGACCACCAGCAGGTTCAAATCCAGTTCACCCAGGTTGCGCATCTTTCCTCTCCCCTTATCCCCGCGACCGCGCTTCGCGCAGCGCGAGCCATGGTAACAGCCCTTTGACGGCCAGGTAACTGAGCAGGGTCAGCAACAGGGCAGAGATCAGCATCCCGGATGGGGCAACGCCAAGCTGGCCCAGCAACCAGATATAGAGGCCGGAGAGGCTGATCTGCATGATGCAGAGCAGGGCACTGGCAAATGCCGCATGGTGCTGGCACTCCGCCAGCGCCTCCCCCATCGCCACCCCGAAACCGCAGGAGAAGCCGATGCAGACCAGGGCAAAGCCCGGCAGCAGCAAGCGAATGTTGCCTCCCAGCTGCCAGTGGCCGAGCAGGAGGCAGGCCGCCAGCAGGTAGGCCAGATGGGAGAGCGCCAGCACCCTGTGCTTGCCCTGCCAGCGCAGCAGCAACGGTGTCAGGAAGGAGGTGGACATGCTCACCCCGGCCATCACCATCATCACGATGGCGTACTGCTCCGTGGTGAAGCCAAGCCCCTGCATCAGGATCAGCGGCGAGACGCTCACATAGACCAGGATGGCAGTCACGCTGGCACTGGTCAGCAGCGAGTGCAGCATGAAGCGTGAGGATCGCAGCAGGGCAAAGGGCCGGGTTGTTCCCCCCTGCAGGCGGGCCGGGCGGGTTTCCCTGAGCAGCAGCAGGTTGACCAGGCCGCTGACGGCGGCCACCAGCGCCATCGCCACGAAGATCCCGCGCCAGTCGAAGCGGGACAGGATGAGATAACCCAGCACAGGCGCCAGCACCGGGATGACGCAGATAACCCCGTTGATCATGGAGAGTGCCATCGCCAGCCGCGCCTGGTTCAGCACATCCCGCAGCACGGTAAAGGTCATGATATAGAGCGCGCCCGCCCCCGCCCCCTGCCAGAAGCGACCGAGGTAGAACTGACTGATCCCCGTCGCATTGGCCGCCACCAGGGAGGCGATGACAAAGATGAGGGCGCCCCCCTGCACCACCCAGCGACGCCCATGGCGATCCGCAATGATCCCACCCAGCAGTACGGTGGCCGCCATGCCGAACAGGTAGATGGAGAAGGCGGTGTGGATCTGCGCCTCGCTCGCCTGCAGGGTCTGCGCTATCTGGGGCACCGCCACCAGATAGAGATCGATCCCGACCGGATAGAGGATGATCATCAGGAAACTGCACAGCAGGAAAATACCCATGGATGCTCCATTGCAGAGGGCCTCGCCCACGCAGACCATTGATCGACGACCGTTGACGGCATGGGGGACCGGATGAATATGCGGAGCACTATAGGGGGGGCCTCCCTTCGTACCTAGTGAAGAGATGGCGATCGGGAGATTCCAATTTGGAAATCGTAATGTCAGTGACGAGCCATTCTGGCCATTCAGTGAAGAGTGACCGTGCCAGCGGCACCAAAGAGTACGCCGGGCAATCCCGGCGTACTCACGTCAATCAGTACAAGCGCATCACTCGGCCAGCTTGCTCAGGATGGCGTGGGCCGTCTCTACCCTGGCCTGGATGGGATAGTTGCGATTGGCCAGCATGACGATGCCAATCCCCTTGGCTGGCACAAAGGCCACATAGGCACCAAAGCCGCCGGTGGAGCCGGTCTTGTTGAAGAGCACCTGGCTACCCGTCTCGTTGGAGGCGGGCGCCGTCGGGTTGGCCTCGAGGATCACCTTGCCCGAGTTGCCTGCAAGCAAGGTCTCTTCGGTCACGGGATAGGCGTAACTCTCCCAGCCGAGCCCCTGAGTCATGGCACCCACCGAGTAAACCCCCTTGTGGGTCAGGGCAATCGCCTGCTGCATCGCCTCGTCCCCGGTGCCTGTCATGTTGGCGCCGACAAACTTCAGCAGATCCGCCGAGCTGGTCTTGATGCCATAGGCCTCGTCCGCCAGGACCCCCGGGTTGACCCTGATAGGCTTGTCCTCTTTCGAGTAGCCATAGGCGTAGTTCGCCATGGCCTCGGCAGGGACCTTGAGATAGGTGTGCTCGAGACCAAGCCCGGGCAGCAGGGTCTGGCTCATCAACTGTTCAAAGGGTTGGCCCAGGCTCTGGGCCGCGAGATGGCCGAACAGGCCGATGCTGGGGTTGGAGTACTGGCGATGGCTGCCCGCCCGATAGGCAGGCGTCCACTGGCGATAGTAGGCACGCATCTTGTCGATGGAATCCACCTCGTCGGGGAATTGCAGCGGCAAGCCCCCGGCGCTGTAGGTGGCGAGCTCGGCCATGGTGATACCGTCAAAAGCCGATCCTTTCAGCCAGGGCCCATGCTGACTCACCTTGTCATCGAGCTTGAGCGCCCCCTTCACCACGGCATAAGCCCCAAGCGTTGCCGTAAGAGTCTTGCTGACCGATCCAATCTCGAACAGGGTCTGCTCGCTGACACGGGCCCCGCTCTCCCGGTTGGCCACCCCGTAGTTGAAGTAGTGGGCCTTGCCATCTTTCAGCACCGCCACCGCCATGCCGGGGATCCGGTGCTCCTTGAGCACGGGCCGGATACTGGCATCCACCAGGGGGCGCAGGGGATCGGCCTGGGTGTCCGCCGTGGCCTGGGCCAGACCGGCCCAGAGCAGCGTGCTCGCCATCAGCAATGTCATCCGCACCTGTTGTTGCATGGTCATTTGTCCTCTCGGTTGTTTGGGTTCGCCGCACCAGCGACGAGCTATGGGGCCAGCATAACGAGCCAAGGTGTGCTGGATGTGAAGTGGCGTGAAGTATCGTCGCTGTTGCCAGGAAGGCTTTCAGCCAACCCCCCTTGTGAGTCCAGCCATCCCATGCCACCGCCTCGGGCAGGCACAAGCCCATATAGAAGAGGGGAGCCAATGGCTCCCCTCTTTCATTATCCAACCAGATCAACACAGGGCTCAGGCCTGCTTGCTCTTGGGTGGGTTGTCCCAGATCCCTGCTTCCAGCTGGCTGCGGATCTCGGGGTACTTGTTGGCATCGAAGGTGGGAACGCGACCCACCTTGAGCTGATCGTTGTAGTCCTTGGCCAGCTTGATGGCGACACCAGAGAGCAGCAGGATGGCGATCAGGTTGACGATGGCCATCAGCCCCATGGAAACGTCCGCCAGGGCCCACACAGTCGGCAGCTCACCCACGGAGCCGAACATCACCATGCCCAGCACGAACATCCGGAACAGCATCAAGCCGCCCTTGTGGTTGTGCTCCAGGAACACCAGGTTGGTCTCGGCGTAGGAGTAGTTCGCGACGATGGAGGTAAAGGCGAAGAAGAAGATGGCCGCCGCGATGAAGATGTTGCCACCACCACCGACCTGGGAGGAGAGCGCACGCTGGGTCAGCTCGACCCCGGTGACCCCTGAACCTGGCTCAAACTGGCCGGACATCAAGATGATGGCGGCAGTACAGGTACAGATGACGATGGTGTCGAGGAAGACCCCCAGCATCTGCACATAACCCTGGGACGCCGGGTGCGGCGGATAGGGCGTCGCGGTCGCGGCGGCATTGGGCGCAGAGCCCATGCCGGCTTCGTTGGAGAAGAGACCACGCTTGATGCCGTTGATCATCGCCTGGGAGATGGCGTAACCCATGGCCCCTGAACCCGCCTGCTCGATGCCGAAGGCAGACTTGATGATCAGGACAAAGACCCCGGGCAGCTCGCTGATGTTCATGGCCACCACGAACAGTGCCATCAGGATGTAGGCCAGCGCCATGAAAGGCACCACCAGTTCGGCGAAGCGGGCGATACCGCGGATGCCACCGAAGATGATGAGACCGGACAGCACCACCAGTGCCAGGCCGCTCACCCAGTCAGGGATGCCGAAGGCGACGTTCATGGCCAGGCTGATGGAGTTGGCCTGCACCGCATTGAACACCAGACCGAAGGCCAGCAGCAGACAGAGGGAGAAGACCACGCCCATCCAGCGCATGCCGAGACCGCGCTCCATGTAGTAAGCCGGACCGCCGCGATAGTTGCCGTCTTCATCCTTGACCTTGTAGAGCTGGGCCAGGGTACTCTCGACGAAGGCGGTGGCCATGCCGATGAAGGCGATCAGCCACATCCAGAAGATGGCACCAGGCCCCCCCAGATAGATGGCGACGGCCACACCGGCCAGGTTGCCGGTGCCCACACGGGCAGCCAGGCTGGTACACAGGGCCTGGAAGGAGGAGATGCCGGCACTGTCGGATTTGCGGCTATTGCGCAATACCGAGAACATGTGGCCGAAGTGACGGACCTGGATAAACCCCAGGCGGAAAGTAAAGAAGAGTCCGACCCCGATGAGCAGGTAAATGAGCACGGCTCCCCACATCAGGTCGTTAATCATTGCAATCAAGGTGTCCATAATTCTCTCGTTGTTATCACATCCATGGTCAGTCTGCGCTGACCGCTCTCTGTCAATTTCCGAATTAGCATTGCGCCGAAGGGGCGGAATCTAGCATAGGGAGGGAATTCAGAATAGTGATAGGGCTCACTGGAAAGACAAAAAACGAGCGGTTTGATGCAAAAAAGCTTCATTTAGCACGCAAATAATCAACAAAACTTGATGCATCACTCCACATCCGACAATGAAGACCCAAAGGAGAATCATTCTACCATGACTCCCATGGCAGTAAAAATGGATGAAAGAAAAGACCCCGGGAAGACAAGCGTTTGCCTCTGAAGCCACCCAGACAGGGCGGTGTCACGCCAAACGTTTTACACGTAATTAAATTTCAAGTAGCTGACAATAGTATTTGTGTGACGCACTGCACAGAATGGAGAATCAACTAAAAAAGTTGCTTTTTTGCCGGTCGCCAGCCGCTGGTATAAAATTAATAAAAATCGTTTTTTATCATACACTTTCATCCCATCACGCCCCCCCCTCCCACCACCTGGGTAATTCGCATACAAGCCCCCCTATTGCAGGAAGCGCCACATCCGTATTAATTAGGCAGGCAGTGGCGATGGGCCTTCCCCATCGTGCTTTTCTGAGCCTGAGTCGCCGGGATTTTGTAATTTAATTTCAGAACGGCCGTCTCACGCCCGCCACCCCCGAGCCTGCGCCCTCACCAAGAGAGTGCGCCCTCATAAAGAGATGATATTTGCCATGGCCGATAAATTAACCCAGCTGAAAGCCCTGACCACAGTTGTCGCCGATACCGGTGATATCGAAGCCATCAAGCGCTACCAGCCCATCGATGCCACCACCAACCCCTCCCTGGTGTTGAAGGCATCCGAGATCCCCGAGTACGCGGCGCTGATCGAAGACGCCATCAGCTGGGCCAAGTCCCAGAGCCAGGACAAGGCACAGCAAATCATCGACGCGGGCGACAAGCTGGCGGTCAACATCGGTCTGGAAGTGCTGAAAATCGTTCCGGGCCGCATCTCCACCGAGGTGGATGCCCGTCTCTCCTTCGACACCGACGCCAGCATCGCCAAGGCACGCAAGCTGATCCGCCTCTACAACGAAGCTGGCATCACCAACGATCGCATCCTGATCAAGCTGGCCTCCACCTGGGAAGGCATTCGCGCCGCCGAAGTGTTGGAGAAAGAAGGCATCCAGTGCAACCTGACCCTGCTGTTCTCCTTCGCCCAGGCCCGCGCCTGTGCCGAAGCTGGCGCCTTCCTGATCTCCCCGTTCGTGGGCCGCATCCTCGACTGGTACAAGGCCAAGCACAACCGTGACTACACCGCGAGCGAAGATCCGGGCGTGGTCTCCGTCACCGCCATCTACGACTACTACAAGCAGCACGACTACCAGACCGTGGTGATGGGTGCGAGCTTCCGCAACACCGGCGAGATCCTGGAACTGGCTGGCTGTGACCGCCTGACCATAGGCCCGGCCCTGCTGGAAGAGCTCAGCAAGACCGAAGGTACCGTGGTGCGCAAGCTGAACTACACCGGTGAGCGCAAAGCCAAGCCGACCCCCATGACCGAAGCGCAGTTCCGCTGGGAGCTGAACCAGGACGCCATGGCGGTCGAGAAGCTGGCAGAAGGCATCCGTCTGTTCGCCGTCGATCAGGGCAAACTGGAAACCATGCTGGCCAGCCACCTGTAAAAAGACGGCCTAAGCCATCTCGGGCAGCCCCTTCCACAGGAGGGGTTGCACCGATAAAACCGGGCTCCCGCAAGGGCAGCCCGGTTTTTTTTATCTGCCTTCCCGTTTGTCACAACTTGGTCATAAAAACGTTTTATTTTCAAATGCGTCGTGTTATACGGATGGTGAAAACCATAAAACCAAGGAGGGAGCCATGGACATGTTCAACTTCGATTTTGACGAGGTCGTTGAGCTGGGTTCACGTAGCCGCGGGACAACGGGAAAGAAACGTAAATGGCGTGAGATCGAGGCGCTCAAAGACAAGCACCGCCTGCAGAAGGAGCTGCAAGCCATCGATATCGCCTATGAAGGTTCGGAAGAACTGGAGCTGTAGCGCCACCGCCGTCACGATGACGGCACAGACGTGCTGACACATAAAACAAACGCCCCGGCCAAGCCGGGGCGTTTGTTTTTTAGTCCACCTGCCATTCAGGACGAGGGGGGCAACGAGAGCTGCTTGGCCAGCGCCTGGAAGTGCTGGCTCACCTCGACCCCGAACAGGGGATCATTGATGGCCCTGTTCTGCCAGAGCTGCTCGAGATGGCGCCAGTCATCCTCGGTCAGGGAGTCACGCAGATGAGGGAAGATCACCCCCTCCTCGTAGTTCATGTGCGCCTCCTGCTGCTCGATGAACTGCTCCAGCTTGGCGGTAAACTGCTCCAGCGGAATGACCGCATCCATCAGGATCATCTCCACCATCTCCTTGAGTTCGGTGCCGGCCACCAGCAGGCTGGCGTGCTCCTCATGCAGGCGGTTGGCGACCTCTCCCTCCACCACCCTGTATTTCAGGTAGTAGTCATAGATCATGTCTTCCTTGGGGTGATGGTGCTTGTCGGAGACCTCGCGCAGGTAGTCCACCACGTCCCGCAGCAGGAAATAGCTCACCTGCTGTTCATGGCGGATGGCGGCCAGCTTGTGCTTGAGCAGCGTCAGCAGCCTGGCGATGTTGAGATGGTCCTTATGCAAACTGGATAACATGGGCACTCCTTGCACTGAATTGAAAAAGATCCTGTCTCGAGTATACGGTCATTTATTACGCGAACTTTGCACTCAATCAAGTCAGATGCACACAATCCTCGCCCGACGGCCGGTACCCGCCCAAGCGACGCAGGCGACCTGGCAACCCTGCGCGCCCTTGCCCACCCAGAGGCGGGAAAGGCGGTCAGACCGGCACGGGCTGGTTATGACAGACAGAGAGCCAGTCGATAGGGCTCATCCCCTGCTGCACCAGCAGGCGGTTTGCCTCCGAAAAGTGGCCACACCCGATGAAGCCGCGGTGAGCGGACAATGGGCTGGGATGAGGGGCCGTCAGCACATGATGACGCGCCCGGTCGATGAAGCGCCCCTTCTTCTGGGCATGAGCTCCCCACAGCAGGAAGACCACCCCCTGACAGTGGGAGTTGATCCGTTCTATGACCCTGTCGGTGAAGGTCTCCCAGCCCAGATGGGCATGGGAGTGGGCCATGCCCGCCTGCACCGTCAATACCGTATTGAGCAACAGTACCCCCTGGGTTGCCCAGGATTCCAGGAAACCGTGACTGGGTGTGACAAATCCCGGCAGATCCCGCTGCATCTCCTTGTAGATGTTGACCAGGGAGGGGGGCGTACGCACCCCTGGCAGCACGGAGAAGCAGAGGCCATGCGCCTGACTCGGCCCGTGATAGGGGTCTTGCCCCAGGATCACCACCTTGACACTGTCCAGCTCGGTCAATTTGAAGGCATTGAACACCTCGGTCGCCGGGGGATAGATGACCTTGCCCGCTTCCCGCTCCTCCCTGACGGTCGCCAGGGTTGCCTTGAAATAGTCCTGCTCTTTCTCCGAGCCGATCACATCCTTCCAGGTCAGCACGCCAGTCTCCTCTCTCTGTGAATCCACTACCTCTGACACCCCAATATCCTCAATGAATGCAGCAAGGGGCTCAGGATAGGGGGCAAGGCAGCAAGACGCAACCGTGGCTCGGCTCTGGGAGATGGCCGGCCCAGTGTCCGCCTCCCCCCCTGGCGCCCTGTCTATCGAGATGACGATCGATGGCCGCAGCCATCGGCGCACTGGCGGCCACGCCACCTGGCCACCCAGCGGCGCCCTACCCTGATCTGATTAGGCACCCACCTCTGACCTTGTAAGGAAAATAACGGCTAAAGATGTAGTTAAATTACTAGATATACCCAATAAAAAATGCATAATTCATATATCTTACGAAATCATAAAAATGATTTATTTTTGATTAATCTCAATGAATTAATCCCTTTCATTGCGCGCAAAATGCGCCTTTATTGATTTGGATCAATTTTCGTATTATTACCATCGTGGTATATATGACCCCAACGAAGTAAAGGTGTAAGGCAAGGCCCCGTTAAATCATCCCGTCATCAAGGTGGTTTAAAAACATCAGGGTAATGTGCTTACCGTTGAATCCGCTTTCCTATGAGGAGTCATACCATGATCAAGGGCATCCAAATCACCCAGTCCGCCAACGCCGCACTGCTGAACTCTTTCTGGCTGCTGGACGAAGAGAAGCAACAGGCTCGTTGCATCTGCGCCAAGGGCGACAGCTTCGCCGCCGATCAGGAAGTCAGCGTCTCTGACCTGGGCCAGTTCGAATACCGTGAACTGCCGGTCCAGACCGAACCCGTGGTCGAGGGGGGTCAACACCTGAACGTCAACGTGCTGCGCCGCGAGACCCTGGAAGACGCCATCGCCAACCCGGAAAAGTACCCGCAGCTGACCATCCGCGTCTCCGGCTACGCCGTGCGTTTCAACGCCCTGACCCCGGAACAGCAGCGTGACGTGGTCACCCGTACCTTCACCCAGAGCCTGTAATACCCTCTGCGGTCATCTGCACCATGAAAAACGGCCCACGCGGGCCGTTTTTTTATGGGCAGAAGTGCGGGTTTCCCCCTCCCTGGGTAACGCCTGGCAGCTATCCGTGCTGATTGACCTTCTGTACGGTGGCCGGGTTGGCGAGCACCTCGTTCATCTGCTGCTCATCGAGCTGACCGCAGTAACGCGCCACCACCACAGTGGCCACCCCGTTGCCGATCAGGTTGGTCAGAGCACGCGCCTCCGACATGAAGCGATCTATCCCCAGGATCAGCGCCAACCCGGCGAGCGGCAGATGCCCCACCGCAGAGATGGTAGCCGCCAGCACGATGAAGCCGCTGCCGGTGACCCCGGCCGCCCCCTTGGAGGAGATGAGCAGTACCACCAGCAGGGTGAATTGCTGGAACAGATCCAGCGGCGTATTGGTCGCCTGAGCGATGAAGACGGCCGCCATGGTCAGGTAGATGGAGGTGCCATCCAGGTTGAAGGAGTAACCGGTCGGGATCACCAGGCCCACCACCGACTTCTTGCAGCCGAGCGCCTCCATCTTCACCAGCATGCGCGGCAATACGGATTCGGAAGAGGAAGTCCCCAGTACGATCAGCAGCTCTTCCCGAATATAGGAAATAAAGCGCACTATGCTGAAGCCATTTGCCCTGGCAATGCTGCCCAGCACCATGAAGATGAATAAAAGGCAAGTCACATAGAAGCAGGCAATTAACTGGCCGAGCTGAACCAGCGAGCCGATACCATATTTCCCTATGGTAAACGCCATGGCACCAAAGGCGCCAAACGGTGCCAGTTTCATGATCATGTTGATGATGCCGAAAATAACCTGGGAGAAGCCGTCGATCATATTGAAGACTAATTTCCCCTTCTCGCCGATATGATGCAGGGAGAAGCCAAACAACACCGCAAACAGCAACACCTGAAGAATGTTGCCGCTGGCAAAGGCACCGATCACGCTGGCCGGGATCACGTCAAGCAGGAAGGCGATGATGCCCTGGGACTTGGCTTGTTCGGCATAGGCCGAGATGGCGCTGGCATCCAGCGTGGCGGGATCCACGTTCATGCCGACCCCGGGTTGCAGCAGGTTGACCACGCACAGCCCGATGACCAGGGCTATGGTACTCACCACCTCGAAGTAGAGCAGCGCGATGGCACCGGTTTTCCCCACCGCCTTCATGCTCTCCATGCCGGCGATGCCGGTCACCACTGTGCAGAAAATAACGGGGGCAATGATCATCTTGATTAATTTCACGAAGCCATCACCCAGCGGCTTCATATCAGCCCCGAGGTCGGGATAGACATGTCCCAGAAATACCCCCAGGGTGATCGCGAGCAGCACCTGGAAATAAAGGCTGCTAAATACTTTCTTGTGCATGATTAACGTCCTGTTAATTAATTGACATCTCATATGGCAGAAATAGGCATGCAGGGCACCGTCACGAGACAATATCCTTATCTCGCTGGCGTCATGCTATTTCGTCATCGCAACGGCGCCACTTTCACACGTTATAAGAAGCAATTAAGAGACATCAATCACACAACATATTTAACACCATTAACACCACAGCAACCTGAATGTATTTGGTCGGCGATGTATTTAAGACCCCAATGAAAACATTCTGGATATAAAAATGCCCCGCATGGCGGGGCACCTGGCATCACTAAACCGGCGTGCTGGATCAGACGGAGGTATCCAGCGGTTCGAAGCCCTTGATGAGGTCGTCGATGGCCTTCATCTGCTTGAGGAAGCCTTCCAGCTTCTCCAGCGGCAGGGCGCTCGGGCCATCGCAACGGGCCACTTTCGGGTCCGGGTGTGACTCGATAAAGAGACCGGCCAGACCGACCGCCATGCCGGCACGAGCCAGCTCGGTCACCTGATCACGGCGACCGCCTGAGGCCGCTCCCAGCGGGTCGCGGCACTGCAGGGAGTGGGTCACGTCGAAAATCACCGGATAACCACCTGTGGTCTTCTTCATCACCCCCAGGCCCAGCATGTCCACCACCAGGTTGTCATAACCGAAGTTGGCACCGCGCTCGCACAGGATCAGCTGATCGTTGCCGCACTCCTCGAACTTGTCGGTGATGTTCTTCATCTGACTCGGGCTCAGGAACTGCGGCTTCTTGATGTTGATGACGTTGCCGGTGCGGGCCATGGCCTCCACCAGATCGGTCTGGCGCGCCAGGAAGGCGGGCAGCTGGATGACATCCACCACCTCGGCAACCGGCTTGGCCTGATGCACTTCGTGCAGATCCGAGATGACCGGCATACCGAAGGTCGCCTTGAGCTCCTGGAAGATCTTCATCCCCTCTTCCAGACCCGGACCGCGGTAGGAGTGGATGGAGGAGCGGTTGGCCTTGTCCCAGCTCGCCTTGAACACGAACGGGATGCCCAGCTTGCTGGTCACTTCCACGTACTTCTCGCACACCGCCATCGCCATGTCGCGGGATTCCAGCACGTTCATGCCGCCAAACAGCACGAAGGGTTTGTCGTTGGCGACGTCGATCGCGTTGATCTTGATATTCTTCTGTTCCATCTCGGCATCCTTAAGTAAAGAGGCTTCCCCAGACCCCTCAATGGAGGGGCTTGGGGCTAAGATCCAGGCTGGCCAGCTGGGTTTTCAGCACATCGGCCACAGGATCGTCCGGGCATTGTTCAATAAAGTATTCAAAATCGTCGGCGGCGAAGCGGGGGCAATCGAGTTGCTCGTAGATGAAGCCCCGATCCCGCGTCTCCAGCGGATCACCGGGCTTCATGCGCAGCAGCAGCTCGCTGCAGCGCAATGCTTCTGTCATGCGCTCCTCCCGCAGCAGGGCCCCCTTGTTGACGTTGAGCAGGCGTTCGATGATCTCCCACTGTCCTGCAGGCTGCAGATGGTCATCGCTTAAGGTAGCCAGGTTGCCGAGGGCACCGCGCAGCAGCAGCTCGATGCGATGCAGGCTCAGCTCGTCACCGTTGAAGGGGTCCACATAGACCTCCCCCTCCAGACCGGCGAAGCTCACCAGGAAATGGCCCGGGAAGCAGATCCCTTCCACATCCAGGCCAATCTTGCGACCCAGCTGGATGATGAGGATGCCAAGGCTCACCGGTATGCCCTTGCGCTGCACCAGCACCTGGTTCAGGTCGCAGTTGGCGGCAGAGAAATAATCCTGCCAGTCGCCCCGAAACCCTAAGGTCTGGTAGAAGCCCTGCAGCAGCTGACGGCGCACCTCGTCACAGTCCCCTTCGACTATGGCCTCGTCCAGCCAGGTATCGAGGCGGGCCAGCTCGGCCTCTCCCGCGCCGCCATGGCCCAGGATCTCGTCGCTCACCGACAGCGCCAGTTCGGCCAGGTCGTGGGCCTCGAAGTCGGTCCACTCATCCACACGTATCATCGTCGTCATCCCTAACCGAACAGGTTGGCCTGCTCTTGCACCGCCAGCTTGGCGATAAAGAAGATCCACCCCAAGGCGCCCAGGAAGGCAAACCAGCGGATGCTGTTGCTGCGCGCCAGGCGCAGCGCCATCATGCCGAGGAAGGCCACCGCCAGCACGGCGCTCAGCTTCTCGCTGAGCCAGGGGATCCCGTTGTTGAGGGGATTGAGATCCAGCACCATGCAGAGCAGCACGCCGGAGAGCACCACCAGGCCATTGAGCCAGCCGCTGGCCTGCAGCACCCGGCCGTTACGGGCATGAATGGAGCCGGTTTGGGCCCAGTAAAAGCGCAGCATGAACATCAGCACGGCCCCGACAATCAGGGTGAGGTGCAGATGTTTGAGAACAACATACATATGGTTTCCTTGCACAGGGCGGACAGTTCCGCCCGTCATCATCACGGCGCCAGACGACCCAGGGTCACCCGCTCGTTATCCCCATAATCCCGCACGGTTTCCACCTGGCAGTAGCCCTGTTGCAGCAGAAGCTGACGCACCGCTGCCCCCTGCTCCCAACCGTGCTCCAGCAGGAGCCAGCCCCCCGGGCACAGATGGGCGGGGGCACCGGCGATTATCAGGCGAATGTCCGCCAGCCCCTGCTCGTCCGCCACCAAGGCGGAGCGAGGCTCGAAGCGCACATCCCCCTCGTCGAGATGGGGATCCGCCCCGTCGATATAGGGCGGATTGGAGACGATCATCGCAAAACGCGGTGCATCCGCCAGGGGCTCGAACCAGCTGCCGTCCCGCACTTCGATGGGCAACCCCAGGGCGGCGCTGTTGGCGCGGGCCAGGGCGGCGGCGTCCGGCATCCGATCCACCGCCCATACATCGGCATCGGGCCGCTCGGACTTGAGCGCCAGCGCGATGGCGCCGGTGCCGGTGCCGAGATCCAGCAGGGCACAGGGGCCGGCCGGCAAGCGCGCCAGCGCCTGCTCCACCAGCACCTCGGTGTCGGGGCGCGGGATCAGGGTGGCCGGGCTCACCTTGAGCGGCAGCGACCAGAACTCCCGCTCACCGATGAGGTGGGCGATGGGTTCTCCGACCAGCCGACGGTCAAGCCACCCTTGCAGGGTGGCCTGCTGAGCGGTATCGAGCTCGCGCTCCGGCCAGGTCATCAGGTAGCTGCGCCGGCAATCCAGCAGATGGCAGAGCAGCGCATCGGCATCGGCACGGGGGGATTCCCCAAAAGCCAGGGTCGCCATGATGTGGGCACGAGCCTGCTGGATCTGCATTAGTTGCTCTCGGCCAGGGAGGCGAGCTGATCCGCCTGGTATTCCTGCACCAGGGGCGTGATGACGCAATCCAGATCCCCTTCGAGGATCTCCCCCAGCCGATAGAGGGTGAGGTTGATGCGGTGCTCGGAGAGGCGACCCTGGGGGTAGTTATAGGTGCGGATGCGCTCGGAGCGATCGCCGGAGCCCACCAGGTTGCGGCGGGTGCTCTGCTCGGCGGCACGGTGACGCTCGTCCTCGGCCGCCTGCAGGCGGGCGGAGAGCACCGACATCGCCTTGGCGCGGTTCTTGTGCTGGGAGCGCTCATCCTGGCACTCCACCACCAGCCCGGTGGGCAGGTGGGTGATGCGGATGGCGGAGTCGGTCTTGTTGACGTGCTGGCCACCGGCCCCGGAGGCGCGGAAGGTGTCGATCTTCAGCTCTGAGGGGTTGATCTCGATCTGTTCGGCTTCCGGCACTTCCGGCAGCACGGCCACGGTACAGGCGGAGGTGTGCACCCGGCCCTGGGATTCGGTCTCGGGTACCCGCTGCACCCGGTGGCCGCCGGACTCGAACTTGAGGCGGCCGTAGACGTGCTCGCCGTCCACCTTGGCGATCACCTCCTTGTAGCCACCGTGCTCGCCGTCGTTGCAGCTGACGATGGAGACGCGCCAGCCCTGGCGTTCGGCGTAACGGGAGTACATGCGGAACAGATCCCCCGCGAAGATGGCCGCCTCGTCGCCACCGGCGCCGGCACGGATCTCGAGATAGCAGTTGTTGTCATCCTTGGGGTCGCGCGGCAGCAGCATCACCTGCAGCGCCTGCTCCTCCTCCTCGAAGGTCGCCTTGGCGAGCGGCAGCTCCTCCTGCGCCATCTCGCGCAGGTCGGCGTCATCCTCTTCCAGCATCATCTTGGTGGTCTCGAGGTTCTCCTCTGCCTGACGAAAGCGCTGGAAGGCGTGCACTATGTCTTCGAGCTGGGCATATTCCCGGGTCAGGGCACGGTATCTGTCCTGATCCGAGGCGACCCCGGGCTCGCCGAGCAGGGCCTGTACTTCTTCGTGGCGCTCGATGAGGCCTTCCAGCTTTCTGATCAATGACGGGTTCATAAATCTTGTGTTCTCGATGGAGGTAGGGGCAGCCGGCTGGCCACCCCCAAACTATGACTCTTGTGACAACCCCAGCACCTGACGCAGCTGGGACAGCTTGTGGCTGTCCCCCTGAGCTGCGGCCTGGCGCAGGGCCTGGGTCGGTGCGTGGATCAACTTGTTGGTGAGGCGATGGGTCAGGGCCTTGAGCGCCTGCTCGGCATTCTCGCCCTGTTGCAGGGCCAGCAGGGCACGCTGCAACTCTTCATCCGCCACCTGCTGGGCCTGGTGGCGGTAATCGCGAATGAGATCCACAGAGTGCTGGCTGCGATACCAGCCCATGAAGTCGTCACGCTCTTCCTGCACGATGAGCTCGGCCTCGGCGGCCGCCCGCTTGCGGGTCTCCAGGTTCTGCTCGATGATCCCCTGCAGATCGTCCACCGTGTAGAGATAGGCATCGGAGAGCTCGTCCACCTCGGCCTCGATATCCCGCGGCACGGCGATGTCCACCAGGAACATGGGCTTGAAGCGGCGGGCTTTGAGGGCGCGCTCCACCATGCCCTTGCCAATGATGGGCAGGGGGCTGGCGGTGGAGCTGATGACGATGTCCGCCTCGTGCAGGTAGTCCGGGATCTCTTCGAGGGTCATCACCTGGGCGCCGAACTCCTCGGCCAGCAGCTGGGCGCGCTGCAGGGTGCGGTTCGCCACCATCATCTGGGTGACGTTCTGCTCGCGCAGGTGGCGGGCCACCAGCTCTATGGTCTCGCCCGCCCCCACCAGCAGCACCTTGGTCTGGGAGAGATCGGAGAAGATGCGTTTCCCCAGGCTGACGGCGGCGAAGGCCACCGACACGGCGCTGGCGCCGATCTCGGTGTCGGTACGCACCCGTTTCGCCACCGAGAAGGATTTCTGGAACAGGCGCTCCAGCGACCCCTTCACCGCTTCCGCCTGCTGGGCGTGGGCGTAGGACTGCTTGATCTGCCCCAGGATCTGCGGCTCGCCCAGCACCAGGGAGTCGAGCCCGCAGGCCACCCGCATCAGGTGGCGCACCGCCTCCTCGTCCTGGTGGCGGTAGATGGCGGAGAGCACCTCGCTCGCCTCCAGCGCGTGGAACCGCTGCAACCAGCTCAGCACCTGCTCCCCCTGCCCTTGTTCCAGGCTGCAGTAAAGCTCGGTGCGATTGCAGGTGGAGACGATCACCGCCTCGCTAACGCCGGGCTGCTCCACCAGCTCACGCAAGGCGCGATCGATGCAGTCCGGGCCAAATGCGACCCGTTCCCGCAAGGCGACACTGGCGGTGTTGTGGTTGATTCCGAGGGCAAGCAGACTCATGGGTGGGTGATGATCGTTTCGTGCACAGGGTATGAAGGCCGACAATTGTACGAGAAAGGGTAAGTCTTTAAAAGCGATACGGCCGCCCCTTATACTGTGGCAAACCTCTTATCCGGAGCACGACCTTGTTCTTGCGTATCTTCTCCCTCGCCTGCCTGCTGGTACTGGCCGGCTGTACCACCACTCAACCCCAGCGGGATCAGGTCAACTGGCAGCAGGAACGGGCCCGTCTCGAACAGCTGACCCACTGGGAACTGTCGGGCAAGATGGCCATCATCACGGCACGCCAGAAGGGCAGCGCCCGCCTCAACTGGCAGCAGAACGGCGATGACTATCGCCTCAACCTCACCAGCCTCATCGGCACCCATATCCTGGAACTCTCCCGCAGCAAGGGTGAGATCACCCTGACCGACAACGAGGGCAAGGTGCACCAGAGCCAGGATGCCGAGGCCCTCGTCTATCAGCTCACCGGCTGGAATATTCCGGTCACCGGGTTGCCGGAGTGGATCAAGGGGCTGCCGGGCCAGGCCGAATTCGAGCTCAACCCCGATGCCAGCCTGGCCTCGGTGCGCGACGGTCAGTGGCAGATCGTCTATGGGGACTACCGGGATCAGGACAACTACCGGCTGCCCCACCTGCTGACCATGACCGGCCAGGGCAGCCGCCTCAAGTTGCAGATCAACCAATGGACCCTGGCGCCATGATGAGCCTCCCAGACCAGAGCGCGCCGAAGACGCCGCTCCGCTGGCCGGCGCCGGCCAAGCTCAACCTCTTCCTGCACGTCAACGGCCGCCGTCCCGACGGCTATCACGAGCTGCAGACCCTGTTCATCTTCCTCGATCACGGTGACTGGCTGGAATTCGAGCCGCTCGCCGATACCGACCTGCTCACCCTGAGCCCGGCCATCCCCGGCGTGCCGGATGAACAGAACCTCATCATCCGTGCCGCCCGCCTGTTGCAGGGGAGGCTGCCAAGCCCGATGGGGGCTCATATCCGGCTCGAGAAGGTGTTACCCATGGGGGGCGGCATCGGCGGCGGCTCGTCTGACGCCGCCACCACCCTGGTGGCCCTGAATCATCTCTGGCAGGCGGGGCTCGGCGAAGACGAGCTGGCGCAGCTCGGCGTGCAGCTAGGGGCCGACGTGCCTGTGTTCGTGCGCGGCCGGGCCGCGTTTGCGGAAGGGGTCGGCGAGAAGCTGCAACCGGTCGAGGTGCCGAGCGCCTGGTATCTGGTGCTCAAACCCGATTGCCATGTGGCAACGGCGGCGGTTTTTCAGGATCCCGATCTGCCTCGCAACACCCCCAGGATGACATTGCACAACCTGCTGGAAGGCGTCTGGAAAAACGATTGCGAATTGCTGGTGAAAAAGCGCCACCCCGAGGTTGCCAATGCGCTCGGCTGGTTGCTAGAATACGCGCCGTCAAGAATGACGGGCACTGGCGCCTGCGTCTTTGCTCAATTTGAAGACGAAGTGGCTGCTCGGAAGGTGTTGGCAAAGGTGCCGGAAGGCTGGGATGGGTTTGTCGCCAAGGGCGAGAACATATCACCACTCTTCGTCACTTTGCAACAAGTCAGTGATTGGGGTATCGCCAAGCGGTAAGGCAGCGGGTTTTGATCTCGCCATTCCTAGGTTCGAATCCTAGTACCCCAGCCAATCTGACGTGATGGTGCCAAAGGTGACGGTTCTGCCGTCCACCCGGGTAATCCGGCGCCACCACAGAGCTTCCAGAGACCTTGTCCGTTCTCTTGATAAATCGTTTGCCCCCAAACGATACGGGTCTGAATCAGACTCCCCACATACTGGATGCAACCCCGAGGTTTCAAACCGTGCCTGACATGAAGCTGTTTGCTGGTAACGCAACGCCGGAACTAGCCCAGAAGATCGCAGATCGCCTGTTTATCAAACTCGGCAATGCTGCCGTAGGTCGCTTTAGCGACGGCGAGATCAGCGTACAGATCAACGAGAATGTACGCGGTGGCGATATCTTCATCATTCAATCCACCTGTGCCCCGACCAACGACAATTTGATGGAATTGATCGTCATGGTGGATGCACTGCGTCGTGCTTCAGCTGGCCGTATCACTGCCGTTATCCCCTACTTTGGTTATGCCCGTCAGGACCGCCGCGTCCGCTCCGCCCGTGTGCCCATCACCGCCAAGGTTGTCGCCGACTTCCTCTCCAGCGTGGGTGTGGACCGTGTGTTGACCGTTGACCTGCATGCCGAGCAGATCCAGGGCTTCTTCGACGTCCCCGTCGACAACGTGTTCGGCAGCCCTGTGCTGCTGGAAGACATGAAAGCCAAGAACCTCGAATCTCCCGTGGTCGTCTCGCCGGACATCGGCGGCGTGGTCCGTGCCCGTGCCATCGCCAAACTGCTGGACGACACCGACATCGCCATCATCGACAAGCGTCGTCCCCGTCCGAACGTCTCCCAGGTCATGCACCTGATCGGTGACGTGGCAGGCCGTGACTGCGTCATCGTCGACGACATGATCGACACCGGCGGCACCCTGTGCAAAGCGGCCGAAGCGCTGAAAGAGCGCGGTGCCAAGCGCGTGTTCGCCTATGCGACCCACCCGGTCTTCTCCGGCACCGCCGTGGAGAACATCAAGAACTCGGTCATCGACGAGCTGATCATCACCGACTCCATTCCGCTCACCGCGGAGATGAAGGCGATCGGCAAGGTCAAGCAGCTGACCCTGTCAACCGTACTGGCGGAAGCCATTCGTCGTATCAGCAACGAAGAGTCCATCTCTGCCATGTTTGAGCATTGATAAACCCCGTTGTGACAAAAACCGCCAACTGGCGGTTTTTGTTTTTTAAAGCCGGTCAAAGCAATGCCCTGCCCCCGCAGGTTAAGGAAGTCCCCATGAAGTGCTTGCGTCTCCTCACTCTCCTCCCGCTGTGCGCCCTGCTCTCTGCCTGCCTGACCGGCCAGCAGGATCCGCCCTTCACCCTGACCCTGGCACACATGAACGACACCCACTCCCAGTTCGACCCGGTCAACGCCGAGTTGAAGGGAGCCCTCTTTGGCAAGCAGGGGGAAGCAGATACCCTCTACACCCGCCTCGGCGGTTATCCCCGCCTGCTCACCATGACGAAAGCCTACCAGGCCGAGGCGCTCGCCAAGAACCAGCCGCTGTTGCTGCTGCACGGCGGCGATGCCTGGCAGGGCAGCGGCTACTTCAAGCTCAACGAGGGGATGGCCAATGCCGAACTGCTGAGCCAGTTCGGCCTGGATGCCATGGCCCTTGGCAACCACGAGTTCGATCTCGACAATCAGAAGCTCGCCCGCTTCATCGAGGGGGTCAACTTCCCGGTGCTGGCAGCCAATCTGGACAGCCGCGACGATCCGGATCTGAGTCGGGCAAGCAACCTCAAGCCTTTCGTCATCTACGCCTTCGACGGCAACCAGAAGAGCCCGGTCACCGATCTCGACCATCTGCCAGCAGACAAACAGCTGGTCGCCGTCATCGGGCTGGTGCTGGAGGACATGGCCAACATCTCCCCCAACGTCGGCAAGCTGCGCTTTGCCAAGGAGGTGGCCTCGGCCCAGGCCACGGTCGACCTGCTGCAAGCCAGGGGGATCCAGCGGATCGTCGCCCTGACCCATATCGGCAACGCGCGGGATCTGGCGTTGGCGGCCAAGGTAAACGGCCTCGATGCCATCGTCGGCGGCCACTCCCACAGCCTGCTCGGTGACTTTCGCAACATCGGCTGGGGCAAGACGGGGGAATACGCCCAGTTGGTCACCAATCCGGACGGGGTCGGCCTGACCTGCGTGGTGCAGGCAGGCTCCTACGCCCAGGCCATCGGCCTGACCCGAGTCAGTTTCGACGCCCAGGGCCGGGTCATCGCCTGCAAAGGCCAGAACCAGCTGCTGGCCAGCCGCGACTTCTTCGCCGATCCGGCCCGCCAGCAGGTGCTCGACGAAACCCGCAGCCAGCAGGCCGGCAAGTTCATCGACGCCCAACCCAACCTGGTGACGGTGTATGAAGATCCCCGCCTGCGCGGCATCATCGACAGCCACTACAAGCCGGCCCTGGAGCAGGCCTACGGCCCCGTCATCGGCACCCTGCCCGCGCCGCTGCAAAATGTCCGTCGCCCCGGCGACAACGGCAGCGACAGCCACGGCTCCGACGTCGCCCCCCTGGTGGCCGAGGGTCAGTACTACTGGACCAATACCCCGGCAGTGCAGGCGCTGACCGGCGGTCCGGTCGACTTCGCCCTGCTGGCGGTGGGGGGCGTGCGTGCCGACTTGCCCGCCGGTGAACTGCGGCAGGGAGAGGCGGCCCTCAGCCTGCTGCCGTTCAAGAACCCGCTCAGCGTGCTGACTCTCTCCGGTGCCGAGGTGCGCGCCTTGCTGACCGAGACCATCACGGCCACCCTGCCCGCCAGCGCTCATGCGGGCAAATTCCCCTATGGCGGCCACCTGCGTTACACCTTCAAGGAGACCGAAGCAGGCAAGGCGGGCCAGCTGACCCGGCTGCAGTGGAAAACGGCCGAGGGTCAGTGGCAGGATCTGGTGGATGCAAAGCGCTACCGGGTGGTGACCAATGCCTACAGCGCCAACGGCAACGACGGCTGGCAGGCCCTGGCACGAGCCCAGCGCCAGAGTCCAGAAAACAAGAGTGCCGAGCGCGTGGATCTCGCCTGGGTAGCGGGTCAGCTGACCGCCTTCCCGGTGCTGGCAGTGGCGCAGCGCGGCGAACAGCTCAGCGCCGTCTATGGACCGGGCAAGGCCCTCGACTGCAAGGCGGTCAATGTGGATTGCGGCACAGACGCAGCCTCGTTCGTGGACTATGTGCGTTATGCCCGCCCCCTGCTGACCGCCCTGGATGAAGAGACGGTCACACTGCTGCGGTCCAAATAAGGCGCCACCCCAGCCAACACCGACCAACACGGGCCTCGACAAGGGGCCCGTTTTAGCGGCCGTAGGCACCCGGTTCCCGGGTTATTCCTCCGGCTCGCCGAGCTTTGGTTGAGTGATCGCCACTCGGCGGCTAGAATATTGCGTCCCATTGCCCCGGGCTATCCGCTCATGGCAAGCAGCGAGTGAAGACATCAAGCGTGACGCATCAAATCAAACTGATTGTCGGGCTGGGTAATCCCGGCCCCGAATATGCCAAGACCCGCCACAACGCGGGAGCCTGGTATGTGGAGCAGTTGGCCCGCTGGCACAATGTCAGCCTGCGCGAAGAGCCCAAGTTCTTCGGCCACACCGCCCGCTTCCTGGCGGAGGGGCAGGATGTGCGGCTGCTCATCCCGAACACCTACATGAACCTCTCCGGCAAGGCGGTGGCGGCCCTGGCCCGCTTCTACCAGATAGTCCCCGAAGAGATACTGGTGGCCCACGACGAACTGGATCTGCCCCCCGGCATCGCCAAGTTCAAGCAGGGCGGCGGTCACGGCGGCCACAATGGCCTGAAAGACATCATCGCCAGGATGGGCAACAACAATAACTTCTTCCGGCTGCGCCTCGGGATCGGTCATCCCGGTGCCAAGGAGCTGGTCGCCGGTTTCGTGCTGACCAAGGCGCCCAGCAGTGAACAGAGCCTGATCGAGGCCGCACTGGATGAGTCTTTGCGCGCCACCGACATCCTGTTCAAGCAGGACATGACCAAGGCAATGAACCGGCTGCACAGCTTCAAGGCCGAGAAAGTCTGAATACAGATGCCTGACATGGGTCAGGTTCGCACAATATGACAGGGTCGCCCAAGAACCTGTTCACGCGCTGTAACGAGAGGTTGTCAGCAAGGTAAAGCGCAGCGCAGGAACCGGAACGTATAGTCATACGTGAGGATTCCGAGCAGCACATGAGCCTTGATCACAGCCTCGCAGCAAGAGCGTGGGCAGGTTCTGCGGCCCTCAAACAGCATCCATCAAGTAAGGTAACAATTCATGGGTTTTAAATGCGGTATCGTGGGCCTGCCCAATGTAGGCAAATCCACCCTGTTCAATGCGCTGACCAAGGCCGGCATCGAAGCCGCCAACTTCCCGTTCTGCACCATTGAGCCGAACACGGGTGTGGTCCCCATGCCGGATCCCCGCCTCGACCAGCTGGCGGCCATCATCAACCCCCAGCGCGTGGTGCCGACCACCATGGAGTTCGTGGACATCGCCGGTCTGGTGGCGGGCGCCTCCAAGGGCGAGGGTCTGGGCAACCAGTTCCTGGCCAACATCCGCGAGACCGAAGCCATAGGTCACGTGGTGCGCTGCTTCGAGGACGAGAACATCATCCACGTGGCGGGCAAGGTCTCCCCGGCCGATGACATCGAGGTGATCAATACCGAATTGGCCCTGTCGGATCTGGACGCCTGCGAGCGCGCCATCCACCGTCAGTCCAAGCGCGCCAAGGGCGGCGACAAGGATGCCAAGCTGGAAGTGGAAACCCTGGAAAAGATTCGGGTTGCCCTGGAAAACGGCCAGATGATCCGCGGCATGAAGCTGGACAAGGAAGAGCTGGCGGCCGTTGCCCACCTCAACTTCCTGACCCTGAAACCCACCATGTACATCGCCAACGTGGCGGAAGATGGCTTCGACAACAACCCGTTCCTCGACAAGGTGCGTGAGATCGCCGCCGCCGAGAACGCCGTTGTGGTGGTGGTCTGCTGCGCCATCGAGGCGGACATCGCCGAGCTGGACGACGCCGACCGCGCCGAGTTCATGGCCGATCTGGGGATCGAAGAGCCGGGCCTGAACCGGGTGATCCGCTCAGGTTACGAGCTGCTGAACCTGCAGACCTACTTCACCGCCGGGGTGAAGGAAGTGCGCGCCTGGACCATTCCGGTCGGCGCCACCGCCCCGCAGGCGGCGGGCAAGATCCACACCGACTTTGAAAAAGGCTTTATTCGCGCCCAGACCATCGCCTTCGACGACTTTATCACCTACAAGGGTGAGCAAGGCGCCAAGGAAGCGGGCAAGATGCGCGCCGAAGGGAAAGACTACATCGTCAAGGATGGCGATATCATGAACTTCCTGTTCAACGTCTAACCCCATGAGAGGCCAGCATTTGCTGGCCTCTTTGTTATGGGCGCAGGTTGCGGATCTGCTGCCAAATGTCGCAAAAAAAACCAGATTGTTGGGCTTTTGCGCGACAGCGTCCAATAACTCGCCAAACGCACCCAAATTCGGTTTTTCTGGCAAAAAAAGGGTTGACGCCCCAGAGCCAGATACGCATAATTCCGGCCGCACAGTGACGAGGCAACGACTCACTGGAAGCACGGTTGGCTATGTAGCTCAGTTGGTTAGAGCATCGCACTCATAATGCGAGGGTCACAGGTTCGAATCCCGTCATAGCCACCATTAATCATTCAGTTGGGGTATCGCCAAGCGGTAAGGCAGCGGGTTTTGATCTCGCCATCCCTAGGTTCGAATCCTAGTACCCCAGCCATTTTTAAAAGTTCTTTGGCCAGTCTCATGACTGTCGAGGAGCACTGTTGGGGTATCGCCAAGCGGTAAGGCAGCGGGTTTTGATCTCGCCATCCCTAGGTTCGAATCCTAGTACCCCAGCCA
>NZ_CDBZ01000115.1 GCF_000819985.1 Aeromonas media
CGCCGTCTCCCGCCTCGTCATCGAGGGGGTGCCTGAAGATCACCCCATCCACGTCAGCATAGGCTGTGCCGAGTACAGGACTGAGGATGACAATCTCGGGGAGCTGATCCGCCGGGCCGACGAGGCCATGTACGGTGCCAAGCTGGCGGGGCGCAACCGGGTGGTGAAGGCGGCCTGATCCCGAACCGCCCTTCAGCCCCTCATGCCGGGCTGGGTATTTTTCACTCGCGCGGGTATAATGTCGCGCAATTTTGCTTTGACTCAGGCGAGAAGGCCCATGTAACGCAGCGCTCCTCCTTTTTCCACCTGCGGGTTCCATGACCCGGCTGCGTGGCGTCGTTGTCTGCATGGGAGCCCTGATCCCAAGGTGCTGTCCCGCATTTATTCCCACGGTGGCTCCAGGCCGCCGCTCAATAGAAGAACGTCGAATTATGTCAGCTGAATTTCTGAGTGAAGTCTCCAAGAGACGCACTTTTGCGATCATCTCGCACCCGGATGCGGGTAAGACCACCATCACCGAAAAAGTCCTGCTGTTCGGACAGGCCATTCAGCGCGCCGGTACCGTCAAGGGCCGTGGCTCAGGCCAGCATGCCAAATCCGACTGGATGGAGATGGAGAAGCAGCGCGGTATCTCCATCACCACCTCCGTGATGCAGTTCCCCTATGCGGACTGTCTGGTCAATCTGCTCGATACCCCGGGTCACGAGGACTTCTCCGAAGATACCTATCGTACGCTCACGGCTGTGGATTGCTGCCTGATGGTCATCGATGCCGCCAAGGGCGTCGAAGATCGGACCCGCAAGCTGATGGAAGTGACCCGGCTGCGGGACACCCCCATCCTCACCTTCATGAACAAGCTGGACCGCGAAGTGCGCGATCCCATGGAGGTCATGGACGAGGTGGAGCGCGAGCTGAAGATCATGTGCGCCCCCATCACTTGGCCCATCGGCTGCGGCAAGTCCTTCAAGGGGGTCTACCACCTCTACAAGGACGAGACCTATCTGTATCAGACCGGTCAGGGCCACACCATCCAGGAGAAGCGGGTGGTCAAGGGGTTGAACAATCCGGATCTCGATGCCGCCATCGGTGAAGATCTGGCCGCCCAACTGCGCGGCGAACTGGAGCTGGTGCAGGGCGCCTCTCCGGAGTTCGATCACGAGGCCTTCATCGCAGGCGAGATGACCCCTGTCTTCTTCGGGACGGCGCTGGGTAACTTCGGCGTCGACCACATGCTGGACGGCCTGACCGACTGGGCCCCGGCCCCCATGCCGCGCAAGGCCGAGAGCCGCGAAGTGGTGGCCACCGAGGAGAAGTTCTCCGGCTTCGTGTTCAAGATCCAGGCGAACATGGATCCGAAACACCGTGACCGTATCGCCTTTATGCGCATCGTCTCCGGCACCTACTCCAAGGGCATGAAGATGCGCCACGTGCGCATCGGCAAGGATGTGAACATCTCCGACGCCGTCACCTTCATGGCCGGTGACCGTGAGCAGGCCGTCGAGGCCTGCGCCGGTGACATTATCGGGCTGCACAACCACGGCACCATCCAGATCGGCGACACCTTCACCCAGGGTGAGGATCTCAAGTTCACCGGCATCCCGAACTTTGCCCCCGAGCTGTTCCGCCGCATCCGCCTGCGCGACCCCCTCAAGCAGAAGCAACTGCTCAAGGGGCTGGTGCAGCTCTCCGAAGAGGGCGCGGTGCAGGTGTTCCGTCCGCTTATCAGCAACGATCTCATCGTCGGCGCCGTCGGTGTGCTGCAGTTCGATGTGGTGGTCTCCCGCCTCAAGAGCGAGTACAACGTCGAGGCCATCTACGAGGCGGTCAACGTCTCCACCGCCCGCTGGGTGGAAGGGACCGACGTCAAGAAGTTCGAGGAGTTCAAGCGCAAGAACGAGGTCAACCTGGCCCTGGATGGTGGTGACAACCTCACCTATATCGCGCCGACCATGGTCAACCTGCGCCTGTCCCAGGAGCGTCACCCGGACGTTCAGTTCCGCCAGACTCGCGAGCACTGATACCTGCTCGCAAACCTTGATGGTTGACGATAAAAGAGACCCCGCTTCGGCGGGGTCTCTTTTTTGTGTCGTTTTGTCTAATAAGGACAGGCGCTGGGGGCTATGGTCCAGCCTATTGCCGGTAGCAAACGGCCCTCACCCTGGCCCTCTCCCAGAGGGAGAGGGAACCACATGATGCCTGCCCGAAAGAGAGCGGAATCCTGTTTTGCACCCTTCTCCCCTTGCGGGAGAAGGGCTGGGGATGAGGGGGCGCTCTACTCCAGTTCCAGCACCATGCAGATCTCGCAGGCGTCGTGGCCGGTGCAGCCAAGGGGCCCCGGCAGGTGCACGAAGCCCAGCGACTCGTAGAGGCTGGTGGCCTCGCGCAGATCGGCCGTGGTCTCCAGATAGCAGCGTTGGTAACCGAGCGTGCGTGCCTCGGCCAGGGCCTGCAGCACCAGCCGCCGCCCCAGCCCCAGGCCGCGCAGGGCGGGTAGGAAGTACATCTTCTGCAGCTCGCAGGTCCCGGCTTCCCCCGCCAGGGGGGCTATGCCGCCGCCGCCGAGAATGGCGCCGTCCGGCCCCTCTATGACCCAATAACGGCTGTGCTCGCCCTGATAGGTCTCGTGGAGGAAGTCGAGATTGGGATCCGCCACCCCGTAGCCCTTGTCGGCGGTGAGGCCGTATTCGGCAGAGACGGCGCGCACCACGGCGGCGATGGCGGCATTGTCCTCAGGCGCTATGGGCCTGATGCGATAGCCCTGCTGGCGGCGGGCGCGGGAGAGGGCGCTGCGATAGAGGCGCATGCCGTCCCAGAGCCGCTCGCGCTCTTCGGGGGCGAGCTGGGCCAAGGTCTCTGCCATGGCCTCATCCATCTGCCGGTGCAGCTCCTCAAGCTGCGCCTTGCCCTGTCCGGTGAGGGTCGCCTGCTTGCTGCGTCCGTCCGAGGGGTGGGGCTGCCAGACGATGAGCCCCCGCTCGGCGAGGCGGGCCAGGGGGCGGCTGGCGTTGGACTTGTCGATGCGCAGTTGCTCGGCGAGCTGCTGGTTGGTGGCGGGGCCATTCTCCAGCTCGATCAGCAGGTGGGCCTCGAGGGGGCTGAGGGCCAGGGAGCCGCACTGCTGGGAGAGCATGCCGAGTTCGCGTACCAGTTCCCGTGACAGGGCGCGCAGGGGGCGGGGATCCATCTTGTGAGTGTCCTTCTAGTTGTTACCTGCAACCAATATAGCCAACTGGTTGTTGATGACAACTATTTCATGAGCCAGAAGGCGGACACAAAAAAGGGCCCGGGAGAGGGGCCCAAACATTGGAAACCCGCGCCAGTGCGCGGATCCCATCCTTGGTCAGGAACAAGCTTGCCGGGCAAAGGCGGCCCGGCCTGCGTATGACTCGGGCTCGGCTTACACCAGCTCGGCCAGCATGGCCTCCGAGTAGGGCACCAGAGGCTCGGCGGCCTTGATCTTGTTCAGATAATCCGGGTTGGCGATAAGCGGACGACCGATGGCGACGAGATCGAAGCGGTCGGCGCGGATCGCCTCGGCGGCGCTCTCGGCACTGTAGTTGCCGACCCCCACCAGGTGGCCGTCGTAGTGGGCGCGCAGGTAGTCGGAGGCGCGGCCATCCAGGTAGTCGAAGGTGAGGCTGTCATCGAAGATGCCGAGGTGCACATAGGCCAGGGCACGCTTGTTCAGCTCGGCCAGCAGGTAATCGAACACGGCGCGATCCCGCGCATCGCCTTCGAGGTGCACATAGGCACCGGGGGAGAGACGCAGGCCCACCCGCTCGCTGCCGATGCGGGCGTTGATGGCATCCACCACCTCCAGCGCGAAGCGGCTCATGTTCTCCGGGCTGCCGCCGTACTGGTCGGTGCGCAGGTTGCTGGAGTGGTGCAGGAACTGGTCGATGAGGTAGCCGTTGGCACCGTGGATCTCCACCCCGTCAAAGCCCGCCTCGATGGCGTTGGCGGCGGCTTGGGCGTAATCCTCGACCAGTTGGGCAATGTCGCTCTCGCTCAGGGCGCGGGGCACCTGATACACCAGTTCGCGCATGCGCGGCACTGTGCCTTCATGGGCGACCGCAGACGGTGCCAGCACCTCGCCCTGATGGAAGAAGGGGTGGGAGAGACGACCCACGTGCCACAGCTGGGCGAAGATCTTGCCCCCCTTGGCGTGCACGGCCTCGGTGACCTGTTTCCAGCCTGCGATCTGCTCAGGGCTGTAGATGCCGGGGGTGTTGGGATAGCCCTGGCCGTCCGGGCGAATGATGGTGGCTTCGGAGATGATGAGGCCGATGTCGGCGCGGCGGCCATAGTAGGCAGCCATCTGCGCGGTCGGCACCAGTCCCGGGCCCGCCATGCAGCGGGTGAGGGGGGCCATCATGAAGCGATTCGCGAGGGTGAGGGTGCCGTTGAGGCGGTAAGGTTGAAACAGGGTATCCATGCAGAGCGTCCTCGGGGGTGATTCTTGAATGGGCATTCAAGACGTTTTTTGGTTTGTACGCAAGTCTTTTTTGAGCAAGCATTCAACATGGATTGGTCTTGCCTGCCTGCTGGGGTAAACTTGCCGCCCTGTTCCCCGGTACGCCGGGCCCTTGCCAGCGGAGATCCCATGCGCAGTGCCGAATTTGATCGGGACCTTGTCCTGCGAAGCGCCATGGAGGCGTTTCGAGCCAGAGGCTATGCCAAGACCACCATGCAGGATCTGGTGGCGGCGACCGGGTTGCACCCGGGCAGTCTCTATGCCGCCTTTGGCAACAAGCGGGGCCTGCTGCTGGCGGCGGTCGATCACTATGTGCAGGAGAAGGGCGCCCTGCGCCGTCGCTGCTTCGATCAACCGAGCCCGTTGGCCGGGCTGAAGGCCTTCTTCACCCAGTTGGTGGACGATGCCCTGCAAGGCTCCTGCCTGCTGACCCGCACCCTGATGGAGCTGGCGGAACAGGATGAAGAGTTGCACCTGCGCTTCAAGGTCATCTATGGCGAGCTGGAGAGCGACCTGGCGCAGCTGCTGCGTCAGGCCGGCGAGCAGGGGGAGCTGGCCCCCGGGTGCGACATTCCCACCCTGACCGCCTTCTTGCAGGTCAACATCCAGGGGCTGGTGACCTTCGCCCAGTGCCACCCAGACCCTGCCCTGCTGGGGGGCGTCGTCGATCAGCTGATGGCGGCCCTGACCCCTCGCCGCTGAATCCCGGCCCTCTGGGCCTATATTTGTCCCCGCTGCTTGCCCCTGCCTGCCCCCTCTTCCATCTTCATGGTGAGGATATCGGCAGGAGGAAAGGGAATGACCAGAAAGGCAACGTCTCGGGCGATACTGGCGCACTTCACCACGCCACGGCTCTCCATTGCGCAGCGCTTCGCCGCCGGCAAGGCCCTGCGGGAACAGTTTCCCCGCGAAGCTCACTCCTGGCTGCCGCCCGCGGCGTATGACAGGGATCCCATCACCGTGCTCAAGGCCCAGGCCACCACTCGCTTGAAGCAGCTGGTGCCGGTGCGCCATGCCAGGATGCAGGAGTCCCCCTTCGCCTTCCTGCGCGGGGCGGCCGCCATCATGGCGGGGGATCTCGTCGCCACTCCCCACTCCGGCCTCATGGTCCAGGCCTGTGGCGACATGCATGTCGCCAATATCGGCCTCTACGCGAGCGCCGAGCGCAACCTGGTGCTGGCCATCAACGACTTCGATGAGACCCACCTCGGCCCCTGGGAGTGGGATCTCAAGCGTCTGGCCGCCAGCGCTCTGGTGGCGGCCGAGTACCTGGGGGCCGACGCCGCCCGCCAGCGGGAGGCGGCCAGGATGATAGCGACCGGTTACCGCACCAAGCTGCGGGAATACGGCAAGATGGGATTTATGAGGGTCTGGTACGATCACATCGAACAGGCCTCTGTGCTCGATGCCTTCTCCGTCGATACCCATCAGCGCGTCAAGGCCACCTTCGCCAAGGCGCGGAGTCGCAACCACCTGCAGGTGCTCGGCAAGATGACGGATCTGGTGGACGATCAGCACAGGATCCGCGAACTCCACCCCTTTGTCATCCGCGAGACCCACACCGAGGACGGGGAGCCCGTCTATGAGGTGCTCGGCGAACTGCTGGAGGCCTATCTCGCCTCCCTGCCGGAGGACAGGCGCATACTGCTGCGCCGCTACCGGGTCGTGGACGTGGCGCGCAAGGTGGTGGGGGTGGGCAGTGTGGGCACCCGCTGCTGGGTGATCCTGCTGACCGGCGCCGACGATGACGACCCCCTCTTCCTGCAGGTCAAAGAGGCGCAACCCTCGGTGCTGGCCCCCTATTTCACCTCGGAAGACGACAGCGGCAACCAGGGGCGGCGGGTGGTGCGGGGGCAGCGGATGATCCAGGGATCGCCGGACATCTTCCTCGGCTGGTGCGAGCTTCGGGGCCGTCACTTCTATGTGCGCCAACTGCGGGATATGAAGGGGGGCATCGACATCACTCCTGGCATGGTCAAGCCCCGCCACTTCGTGGAGTATTGCCAGTTGTGCGGCTGGGCCCTGGCGCTGGCCCATGCCAAGTCGGGGGATGCGGCCCAGATCGCCGGCTACCTCGGCAAGTCGGAGGTGATGGATGAGGCCATCGCCGACTTTGCGGTGGCCTATGGCCAGCGCACCCGGGAAGATCATGCCCTGCTGCTGGCCGCCATCGCCCGCGGGGAGCTGCCGGTCGCCTCAGAGGCGAGGTGAGCGCTTCCCCTCACCCTGCCCTCTCCCGGAGGGGAGGGGAATCGATCGAGGCGCTGGTGGAGGCGAGGCTCGTAATGGTGATCATCTGTTGGTTGCCACGATTTATCCGCAGGCCGCCGATCTGCTCCCTTCTCCCCTTGCGGGAGAAGGGCTGGGGATGAGGGGGCACTAACCCGGACTCACCAACTCCTTCATCAACGTCTTCAACCAGATCAAGGCTGGCTGCTGCGCATGCACCGGGTGCCAGACGCAGTTGAGATGGTAGTCCGGCACGTCTTTGGGCAGCGGCAGGCTTTTCAGCGGCCAGTGGTTGGCGAGCAGCTCGGCCACCATGCTCGGCAGTACCAAGAGGTGGTCGCTCTGGCTAACGATGGCGGCGGCGGACATATAGCTCTGGCTGTTGACCGAGATGGTGCGGCTGTGCCCCAGGCTCTGCAAATAGCGGTCGAGGCTCGCCTCCGAGGTGCCGAGCGGCGAGTGGAACACATGGGGCATCTCGATAAGCTGGGCGAGCGTGATGCGCTCCTCCTCCAGCTCCAGGGTGGCGCGCACCAGCCCGGCCAGGGGCTCGGTGAGCCAGGTCTCCTTGCCCAGATACCCCGGCACCTGCATGTATTCGTCAAACCCCAGCACCAGATCGATCTCGCCGCTCGCCAGCTCGGCTTCGGGCAGGGTGTCGCGCAGTATGCGGATTTCTATGGTGACCCCGGGGGCCAGCCGCTTGAGGCGCTGTATCAGCGGCGGGATCAGCACGCACTCCACGTAGTCCGTGGTGCAGAGCACGAAGCGGCGCTTCGACTGGCGCGGCTCGAACAGCTCCTCCTCGCTGAGCTGCTGCTCCAGCAATCGCAGCACCTGCTGCACCCCCAGGTGCAGGCGCTGGGCGCGGGGGGTCGGCAGCATCCCCTGGGGGGTGCGCACCAGCAGCGGATCGTCAAAGAAGGCCCGCAGGCGATTGAGGGCATGGCTCATGGCGGGCTGGCTGATAAAGAGCGACTCGGCGGCGCGGGTCACACTCCCTTGCGTCATCAGGGCGTCAAGGGCGAGCAGCAGATTGAGGTCGAGCTGGTGCAGTTTCATGGGGGGATTATTCGCCGTGTTTATGGGACAATCCATCCTATTCATTTGATGGATGGGCACGCAACTTCTTACACTGCGACCCACTGTTATTTTTCCGGGTTCCCAGGTAAATCGGGGGGCCTCAATCCATGCAAGGAGCCTTGCGATGAGCATCAAGACCATCAACTCCATTCCGGCCGCCGACGGCTTCACCATGCCCGCCGAGTGGGCGCACCAGCAGGCCGTCTGGATGATCTGGCCATTCCGCCCGGACAACTGGCGCGTCGCCGGTCGCTTCGCGCAGGCCACCTTCGCCAAGGTGGCGGATGCCATCGGGCAAGCCACCCCGGTCTTTATGGGGGTGCCGGCCGAGTTTATGGAGCAGGCCCGCGCCATCATGCCCGCTCACGTCACCCTGGTCGAAATGAACAGCGATGACTGCTGGGCCCGCGACACAGGCCCGACAGTTGTCACCAACGCCGCCGGCGAGTGCCGTGGCGTGGATTGGGGCTTCAACGCCTGGGGCGGTCACAAGGGTGGTCTCTACTACCCCTGGGATCAGGACGAGAAAGTGGCGGCTCAGATGCTGGAGCAGCACGGCATGGATCGCTACGCCGCGCCGCTCATTCTGGAAGGGGGCTCCATCCATGTGGACGGTGAAGGCACCTGCATGACCACGGCCGAGTGTCTGCTCAACGAAAACCGCAACCCGCACCTGAGCAAAGAGCAGATCGAAGCGCACCTGCGCGACTATCTGGGTGTCACCAGCTTTATCTGGCTGGATGAAGGCGTCTACATGGACGAGACCGACGGTCACATCGACAACATGTGCTGCTTCGTGCGCCCGGGTGAAGTGGCCCTGCACTGGACTGACGACGAGAACGATCCCCAGTATGCCCGCTCCCTGGCCGCCCTCAAGGTGCTGGAAGCTGCGGTCGATGCCAAGGGTCGCAAGCTCAAAATCTGGAAGCTGCCCCAGCCGGGCCCGCTGTTCTGCACCGAGGAAGAGTCTGCCGGCGTCGAGAGCGGCAGCGGTGTGCCGCGCGAGGCAGAAGGTCGTCTGGCCGGCTCCTACGTGAACTTCCTTATCACCAACGATCGCATCGTCTACCCGCTGCTGGATGCCGCCACCGACGGCGAAGCCCAGCGTATTCTGGAAGAGATCTTCCCGGAGCACACCGTGGTCGGCGTCCCGGCCCGCGAGATCCTGCTGGGCGGTGGCAATATTCACTGCATTACCCAGCAGATCCCGTCCGGCAAATAAGCTGGTCGAAGAGTGCAGAAATTCAAAACCCCACGCCGTGGGGTTTTATCTCTTGATGACGTGATGGTGGCAGGCGCCGATGCGGCGATCACCATCACAAGCAGTCACCCTTTTACAGGAGATCAACATGATCGAAGTGACCGAGGTTTCCATTGCCGAGCTGCGCGGTGCGCTCGAATCGGGCCGCACCACAGCGGTCGAACTGGTCAAGGCCTATCTGGCCCGTATCGAGGCCTATAACGGCCCCGAGACTGACACCAAACTGAACGCCCTCGTGGTGCCCAATCCCGATGCCCTGAAAGAGGCGCAAGCGTCTGATGCCCGCCGCGCCCGTGGCGAAACCCTAGGGCCGCTCGACGGCATCCCCTACACCGCCAAAGACAGCTATCTGGTCAAGGGGCTGACCGCCGCCTCCGGCAGCCCGGCCTTCAAGGATCTGGTGGCCCAGCGTGATGCCTTTACCGTGGAGCGGCTGCGCGCAGCCGGTGCCATCTGCCTTGGCAAAACCAATATGCCGCCGATGGCCAATGGCGGCATGCAGCGCGGCGTCTATGGCCGTGCCGAGAGCCCCTACAACGCCGACTACCTGACCGCGCCGTTTGCCTCCGGCTCCTCCAACGGGGCCGGTACCGCCACCGCCGCCAGCTTCGCCGCCTTTGGTCTGGCCGAAGAGACCTGGTCGAGCGGCCGTGGCCCGGCCTCCAACAACGGCCTGTGTGCCTACACCCCGTCCCGTGGCGTCATCTCGGTGCGCGGCAACTGGCCGCTGACCCCGACCATGGATGTGGTGGTGCCCTATGCCCGTACCATGGCCGATCTGCTGGAAGTGCTGGATGTGGTGGTGGCCGACGATGCCGACACCCGTGGCGATCTGTGGCGCATGCAGCCCTGGGTCAAGATCCCCAAGGCCTCCGAGGTGCGTCCGGCTTCCTATCTGGAACTGGCTGCCAAGCCCGATGCCCTCAAGGGCAAGCGCCTCGGCGTGCCGCGCATGTTTATCAACAAGGATGAACTGGCCGGCACCAGCGAGCACCCCGGCATCGGCGGCCCGACCGGTCAGCGCATCCATACCCGCCCGACCGTGATCGCCCTGTGGGAGCAGGCCCGTCAGGCGCTGGAAGCCGCTGGCGCCGAAGTCATCGAAGTGGACTTCCCCCTGGTCTCCAACTGCGAAGGGGACAGACCCGGCGCGCCGACCGTGTTCAATCGCGGCATAGTCACCCCTGAGTTTCTCAACGACGAGTTGTGGGAGCTTTCCGGCTGGGCGTTTGACGACTTCCTGCGCGCCAACGGCGATCCCAAGTTGAACAAGCTTGAGGATGTCGATGGGCCCCAGATCTTCCCCCACGATCCGGGCACATTGCCGAATCGCGAGGGCGATTTGGCGGCGGGCATGGACGAGTACGTCAATATGGCCAAGCGCGGCCTGAAATCCTGGGACGAGATCCCCACAGTGCCGGACGGCCTGCGTGGGCTGGAACAGACCCGCAAGCTGGACTTGGAAGACTGGATGGACGGGCTCAAGCTCGACGCCGTGTTGTTCCCGACCGTCGCCGATGTGGGCCCGGCTGACGCGGACGTGAATCCGGCCTCCGCCGATATCGCCTGGAGCAACGGCATCTGGGTAGCCAACGGCAACCTCGCCATTCGCCATCTCGGCGTGCCGACCGTTACCGTTCCCATGGGGGTGATGGCCGATATCGGTATGCCGGTGGGCCTGACCTTCGCCGGTCGCGCCTATGACGACAACAACCTGCTGCGCGTCGCCTCGGCCTTCGAGTCCACCGGGAACAAGCGCAAGGTGCCGCCACGCACGCCGCCGCTGGGGTGAGTGTTGGTGTGAGTTAAATCTCTAGGATTCGTCCGGATGTAATGAAAATAAACCACCTGTTATGCGGGTGGTTTTTTAGTTCCAGTGCAGGGGGAATTCATATTTAAACGAAATCTGTAATTTTTCTTATATTTTATGAGGTGTTTATTTTATTAGTGTGGGTTCATGAATTACCACTTGAAATTTATTTTAAATTCTAACTAATAGTACTATTTACAACGTTGATCACCACATGTACAAATTGCTAAATGGATTAAATGATGAGTGGTGACAAAATGCCACCACTCAAGGCTTAGTTGTTTATTGAGCCGTAGAACCAGTACATTGATATTCTTTAGTTACAATCCAGTTTGAGCAACCGCCAAAACCGTCAGGCATATTACATTGCTTTGTCATTCCCCCAAAGGCTTCTGCATGGGTATAACCCCATACAGCACATCTTCTAGCTGCTAATAAAATTGCTTGTTCTTCACTTACTTGGGGGAGTTCAAACTGACCGAACTCATATGATAGCCTGATAACGCCATCGGCTTTACTTCCTCCCGTTGCAGACCAGTCCTTTGTTGTTGAACAACCACCTAATAGGATGGAAATAAACGCTAGAGAAATAGTTGTTTTTTTCATGTCATATCCTTATGCATTGGAATCCACAATGGGTCTTTGTGAATGTTATTGGGCGCCATTTAAATTATCATGTATTTTAATTAATTATGTGATCAGTGTCACCACTCTGGGATGGGAGGGTATTATGGGACGCCCACCATTTTTGCCTGCGATACTGGCTCAACAGAGAGCACAGAGGGAAGTGGTTATAACCATCACCATCGCCTGTTCATGTCAAATCCTGTTGCAGGAGACGCCTTACCTCCATGTGGTTACCGCTGTGTGCGGCAGCGTAATACTATGCTTGCAAGGGTGATTGCATATGTCGTGTATATCCCCCCTTTATCCTCAACCCTTCTCCCCTTGTTAATGGCAAATGGTGAAAAAATGGGAGGAATAGTTTTAACGTCTGCTCTACCTGTTTTCCCCAAATTCCGAGATCTGGTTTTCTGCTGCTGGCCCTCTAGGGAAGGTGCGAATAAGCGGGGAAATTCTTCTCGGCTGACTCAGTCATTTCATTTCTTCATGTTTGAGCCGATTTTTTCTCCCGTAAATGCCTTGAATCAGCCTATTTAGACCGTTTCTTCGCCATTTAAGGCGTTAT
>NZ_CDBZ01000116.1 GCF_000819985.1 Aeromonas media
AAAGGCTCCCTCGGGAGCCTTTCTATCGGGTGGGGTTGACCCCTAGAAGTGCCACTCCATCCCGATGGCGTAGTTGGCGGAGCCATAACCCGGGATCTCGTTGCTGGAGGCGAGCGCCTTGAGGGTCAGGCGGGCGCTGAGGGGAATGCCGAGCCCCATGCCGATGGCGACCTCGTCGCTCTGATCCCCCATCATGTCCACCCGCAGGGTACGGTAGAGGGAGAGATCCTGGCTCATCTGGGCATAGATCTGGGACGACTTGTTGTAGAGCTGACCGAAGATCTCCATCTGGAAGCCGTTCTGGGGCGTGATGGCTAGGGGAATACCGGCGAAGCGATAGAGGTCCGAGTGGTTGAAATAGCTGTTGGTGATCTGGGGGTTGAAGTCGGTCTGCTGATAGAGGGTGCTGAAGTTGCGCTCGATGAGCTGATAGGTCTGCTCCGGCAGACGCAGCAGATAGTCCGGCACTTCAAAACGCACCCCGGCCAGGGTGGTCTGGGGCAGCAAGGCACAGGCGACAAGGGTGAGAGCAGACAGTGCTGAACGCATAAAACGAGAGATCCCCAACAGTCGAGGCGCGGCATCCATGCCGGCAGCGCATGTAATTATCAAACTATCAGGAGCTTGGCTCCCCTGCTCATTATGTCGCGGACGCGGGGAGCTTACCGGGTTTTAAGTGTGAAACGCCTCACATCTCATAGATCTTCCAGGTAGCGATAGAGACTCTTCAGGATCGCAAAGTTCCGTTCGTTACTCTGATTCTGCTCCGCCAGTGCCTCGAGACGGGGCACATAGTCCGGCAGACGGCGGCTGAAGTAGTCGCTGCAGTGCAGGCGCCAGCGCTTCTGCTCCGCTTCGCTCAAGGTGTGGGGCCAGTTGCGGGCGCGGTAGCGGAACAGCATTTCCGGCAGGCGCGGATCACTGAAGGCAAACTCCCGCTCCCCCAGCAGATCCGCCGGGGTGGCGCGCACCAGATCCATGGTGGACTTGTCGCCGTGGCCGAAGAAACCGGCGTAGAGCTGGGTATCCGGGTCGCTGTCATTGCTGCCCGCAAACTCCTGATTGAACACCTCCACCAGTTTCTCCCGCACCTCGGGATGGGCTCGCAGCAGATCCAGGCTCTTGCGACACTGCTCCCGGTCTATGCCAAGCTGGTCGGCCCGCTCCGGGGTCAGGGTGGCGGCCGGCGCCAGCACCGGGCACTTGTTGATGTGCACCAGTTTCACCGGAATGCCCGCGAGATCTCCCAGATCCTCTTTTTTGGTATAGAGGCGCTCGCGGATCTCCTCGCTCGTGAGCTCGATGAGCGGGGTGGGGTCACGGGTCAGATCCACCATGATCACCGCGTTCTGGTTGCTGGGGTGCCAGGCGAGTGGCGACACCCAGCTCGCACACCCCTGCCAGGGAGAGAACATGCCGGAGACGTGGACCAGGGGCTTCATGGTCACCACGTCGATGAGGGCCTTCACCTTGTTCTTGTTGCGCAGGGCAAACAGGTAGTCAAACAGCTTGGGCTGGGCTTTTTTCACCAACTTGGCCATCTCTATGGTGGCCAAGACGTCCGAGAGCGCATCGTGGGCGTTGGCGTGGGCCACGCCGTTGGCGACCGTCAGTTTCTCCAGCTTGAAGCTCGGCTTGCCCTCATCGTCCAGGGCCCACTCTATCCCCTCCGGGCGCAGGGCATAGCAGGCCCGCAGCATGTCGAGGATGTCCCAGCGGGAGTTGCCGTTCTGCCAGCTGTAGGCATAGGGGTCATAGAAGTTGCGATAGAGGGTGTAGCGGGTCACCTCGTCATCGAAGCGGATGCTGTTGTAGCCCAGCACGCAGGTGTTCGGGGTGGCGAACTGCTCGTGGATCTGGCGGATGAAGTCCGCCTCGCACAGGCCGTCCTTCATCGCCTTCTGCGGCGTGATGCCGGTGATGAGGCAGGCTTCCGGCTCCGGCAGGTAATCCGCCGGCGGCTTGCAGTAAATCACCAGCGGCTCGCCGATGAGGTTGAAATCGGCGTCGGTGCGAATGCCCGCAAACTGCGACGGCCTGTCCCTGGCGGGGCTGATGCCGAAGGTCTCGTAATCGTGGAAGTAGAAGGTGGGCTCGCTGCCGGGCTGTGCTGTTTTGCTCATGTTGCTCGAGGTGAGGTGTCCGATGGCGGCGCCATGGCGCCTGGGTGGGCGGTGCCATGCACCGCAGTTGCCAGCATGGTAAACCATAGCGCAGGCAGAGCGAAGCGCGGGCGCCCTGGCTGCCGGTTTATTGAACGCTCAAGGGTGTCGTATCAGGGGACTGTGCAGGATTGCGGCTGGATGGGGGCTTATCGGACCGTACCCGGGGGCAGGGGCATCAGGGTGTGCAGATCCAGCAGGGTGAAGAAGCCGCCTTCGTCTGGGTACCAGCCGCCGGTGTCTATGTAGTAGACGTTGCCAAGCCGGGCCGGGAGGCCCACCGGGGTGTGGCCCACCACCAGGGCGACGAGATCCTCGACACCGCTCTCATCCAGCCGCTCGATGCGGCGCCTTGACCAGAGGCAGACGTTCTTGATGGCGCGAAGCCTACCGCCGCTTACCCCCGCATCCAGTTGGTCCAGCAGCCCCTGCCAGGAAGAAAAGGGGCAATCGGCGTGGAGCAGCCCGACCGGGCCGGCCGGAGTGGCTACCTCGATGGCGATAGGCAGGGTGCGGTAGTGGGCGGCGAACGCCCCCTGCTCGTCCGGGGTCAGCTGCTGAAACCAGCCGCCGCCGTTCTGGATCCAGTTCTCCCTATCGCAGCTCTCGTAGCGGCAGACATAGTCATCGTGATTGCCGCAGACCGGGTGAAACCAGGGCTTGGCCAGCCACTCGAGCGCGGCTGTGCAGTCGGGGCCGCGATCCGTCAGATCCCCCACGGAGAAGAGGCGATCCCGAGCGGGGTCGAATCCCGCCTGGTCCAGCGCCCCTTGCAGCAGCGAAAAGTAGCCGTGGATATCGCCGACGGCGAGATCCCGTCCCAGAGGATTGCGGGAGAAGCGTCTGATCAGCGGGGACGGGTTCATGTCGGTCTCCTTGCCCGTGCCGACGGGCGGCTTGTTCGCTTTTGTCTGGCCGTACATAAGGTTACAGAAGAAAGATGGCGGCCTCGCAAGGGCTGGTAAATCATATGACAGCATGCATGAAAAGGGGGCTCAGTGGCGAGCTCTTCCCGCCTTGCCCTTTCATGTGCAGGTGCCACGGGGGCCTTGTTCGCCGTCCCATGGCAGCGTCGTCATCTCGCTTTTTGACAGGAATCTTGAATGCGGCGTCAGCTGTTGATCTGGATAGGCCCCCTGTGCAGCCTGCTGCTGCTGGGGGCGGCCTTGACCGTCCTCTATCATTTGACCCACCTGTGGCACTGGCACGACATCCGCCTGGCCATCTGGTCTCAACCCTTGCCGCAGCTGGGGGCCGCCCTGTTGCTCACCCTGCTCAGCTATGGCTGCCTCTGTTGTTACGATCTGCTGGCACTACGGGTGCTGGACAAGCGACTGCCCTTGCCGCAGGTGGGGATGACCTCCTTCATTGCCTACACCTTCTCCAACACCCTGGGCTTTGCGCTGCTCACCGGCTCGTCGGTACGTTACCGGCTCTACTCTTCCCTGGGGCTTGGCACCGGAGAGGTGGCCAGGGTGATCCTCTTCTGCTCCATCACCTTCTTCCTCGGTCTGCTGGGCTGGGGGGGCTGCGCCCTGTTGCTGGGGCAGGGGGCTGCCCTGCTGGCCCACTGGCCACGCTGGGCGACCGGTCTGCTGCAACTGGCGGGTGCCCTGGCCCTGCTGACGGTGCTGGTTTATCTATTGTGGCCGGGGGCGGCCCTGGTCTGGCGCGGGCACCTGCTGCTCCTGCCGCGCATCAGATACCGCCTGTTGCAACTGCTCATCGCCCTGCTCGACTGGATGGCCGCCGCCGCCGTGCTCTATGTGCTGCTGCCATCGGGCAGCGTGCCCTATCCGGTGCTGCTCAGTGCCTTCGTGCTCTCGAGCCTGCTCGGGGTGCTGGCCCATGTGCCGGGGGGCATCGGGGTCTTCGAGGCGAGCATGAGCCTGCTGCTCACCCACTATCTGCCGGTGGACAAACTGCTCGCCTCCCTGCTGATCTACCGCTGCGCCTACTACTTCCTGCCTTTCCTCTGTGCCCTCCTGTTGTTTGCAGGTCAGGAGCTGCTGCAACAGCGGGCCCGCCTACACCGGTTGCAGGGGATGATGATGGCGACCCGGGAGTTCGTGCCTGCCCTGGTGAGCATGGGCACCTTCGCGGCGGGAACTCTGCTGCTCTGCTCCGGGATGATCCCCACCATGAGGGGGCGGATTGAGGCCTTCCTGCAGGTGCTGCCCCTGCACCTGCTTGAGTTCTCCCATGTGCTCGGCAGCGTCAGCGGCGTGTTGCTGCTGTTGCTGGCTCACAGCCTCTATCGCCGTCATGACGGGGCTTTCAGGATCACCCAGTGGCTGCTGGGGCTCGGCATGCTGTTCTCCCTGTTCAAGGGGTTTGACTGGGAGTCTGCCCTGCTGCTCGGAGGCTTCTTGCTCGTCATCACCCCCTGCCGCCCGCTCTTTTATCGCAAGGGCTCCCTGCTCCACGCCCGGTTCACCCCCTCCTGGCTGATGTCTGTGGGGGCCGTACTGCTGGGAGCCTTGTGGTTGCTGCTCTTCTCCTATCGGCAGGTGGAGTATGACCCCTCCCTCTGGCTGCACGTCTCGGCCCACGGGCCCGGGGCGGCTTCCCGCGCCCTGCGTGCCATGGGGAGCGTCATCGGTGTGCTGGCGGTGGTCGGGGTAGCCCATCTGCTGGCCCCTTTGCGCCTCGCCACCGACAAGCCGGATGCAGAGGCGCTCTCCCGTGCCCATGGGCTGGTGATGCGGGCAGGGGGAGGCCACGGTTACCTGGCCCAGCTCGGGGACAAATCCCTGCTGTTCCACCCAAGCGGCGAGGCCTTCTTGATGTACGGAACCGAGGGCAGCAGCTGGATAGTGATGGGGGATCCCGTCGGCAAGCCCTCCCTCGTGGAGGAGCTGCTCTGGCAGTTTCGCGAGCGCTGTGACGAGCACGACGTCAGCCCGGTCTTCTACCAGGTATCGGCCCGCTATCTGCCTGTCTATCTGGATCTCGGGCTCATCCCCTTCAAGCTGGGGGAGGAGGCCATCGTGGATCTGCACGGCTTCGATCTCGCCGGCAGTCGCCTGCGCAACCTGCGCCAGAGCCACGCCAAGGGCAAGCGGGAAGGGCTGCTCTTCGAGGTGGTGGCACCCGGTGAGATTGCCGCCTTGCTACCCGAGTTGAAGGGGATCTCCGACAGCTGGCTGCACAGCAAGCAGGGCAGGGAGAAGGGCTTCTCCGTGGGCAGTTTCGATCCTGCCTACCTCACCCTCAACCCGATGGCGCTGGTGCGGCGCGAGGGGCAGATCGTCGGGTTTGCCAACCTCTGGACCAGCGACAACAAGGAGAGCCTCTCCATCGATCTGATGCGCTACAGCCCGGACACGGGGGCGGCCCCCGTCATGGATTTCCTGTTCGTCGAGCTGCTGCTGTGGGGCAAGCAGGAGGGCTATGTCAGCTTCAACCTGGGGATGGCCCCCATGTCGGGCTTCAACGACAACCCCCTCGGCGGTTACTGGGCCCGCCTTGGCAACACCCTGTTCACCCGGGGCAGCCGTTTCTACAACTTCCAGGGATTGCGGCGTTACAAGGAGAAGTTCGGCCCAAAGTGGGAGCCCCGCTACCTGCTCTGCACCGGTCATCTGGTGCTGCCCCGCACCCTGACCCACCTCGTCTCCCTCATCAGTCGCGGCCCCTTCGGGCTCATGAAAAAATAGGAGTTGGCCCATGAGAGCCATGTTGTTGCTGTTGATTTGCTGTCTTGTCTCCTCGTTCACCCTGCCGGCGGTCGCCGCCCAGCCGGGCCGGGTCGGTGCGGAGCTGGGGCTGGTGGAGTTGCCGGTGGCGCAAGCCTCGTCCGCCCCCATGGTGGTCTTCATGAGCGGGGACGGCGGCTGGGCGGCGCTGGACAAGGGGCTGGGCGCCCAGTTGCAGGCCCACGGCATGCCGGTGGTGGGCTGGAGCTCGCTCTCCTATTACTGGAAGAAGAAGACGCCGGATCAGGCGACGGCGGATCTGGTGCGCATCCTCACCGAGTACCAGTCCCGCTGGGGACGCCAGCGCTGGCTGCTGGTGGGCTTCTCCTTTGGCGCCGAGATAGTGCCCTTTGTCATCAATCGTCTGCCGCCAGCTTATCGCGACAGCCTGGTGGGCGCCGTGATGCTCTCTCCCTCGACCGCGTCGGATTTTGAGATCCACGTCAGCGACATGGTGGTGCACGACAAGGGGGGCAGCTATCCCATCCTGCCGGAGGTCAAGGCCATCAAGAGCCTGCCGCTGCTCTGCGTGCAGGGGGCGGATGACGACTCCCCGGTCAAACTCTGCCCGCACCTGCAGCAGCCGAATGTCACCACAGTGACCCTGCCGGGATCCCACCACTTCGACGACGACTACGGAGTGCTGTACCGGAGCATCGCCGATCGGCTGCCCTGGGCGGGGGAGGAGCAGGATCACTGAGCTGCCTTGCCCGCCAAGGGAGGCTGACTGAGAGAATCATTCATCTGTCAATAGAATAAAAAAACGCCAGTCAATTGACTGGTGTTTTTTTATTCTGTGATACGGCTTTTGATGGCGAGTCAACCGGCCTTAGAGCAGGTCTTCCAGCTGATACTTCTTGAGTAGTTGATCGAAGGTGCCATCGGCCTTGACGCTCTCGATGGCAGCATCGAACTGGCTCTTGAGCTTGTCATCCTTCTTGCGCAGGGCCACCGCCACCCCTTCTCCCAGGATCTTGTCCTGAGTGCCGTTGAACTGGGGGCCGACGAAGGCGAACTGCTTGCCCATCTCCTTGTCGAGGAAGCCCACCTTCAACTGCACCATGTTGCCGAAGGTGTAGTCGGCGCGGCTGGACTGCAGATCCAGCATGGGAGACTGGGCGTTGACGTAGCGCTTGATCTTGGCCACGTCACCGTAGCGGGCGGTGATGAAGTTGTCCTGGGGGGTGCCCTCCTGCACCGCGATCACCTTGCCCTTGAAGTGCTCAGGGGTGTCGGCAAAGTCGGCCGCCTTGTCGCTGCGCCCCACGAAACGGTTCTGCATCATGTAATAGACCTGGCTGAAGGCGACCTTCTGGCGCCGCTCGTCCGTGATGTTCATGGAGGACATGATGGCGTCGTACTTGCGCACCTGCAGACCCGGCAGCAGGGCATCCCAGGGCTGGTTGATCACTTCGCACTCGGTCTTCATGGCCGCACACAGGGCATAGGCGAGATCGACCTCGAAGCCGCCTAGCTTGCCGCTGCTGTCGACCATTTCGAAGGGAGGATAGGTGGCGTCGGTGGCGATCACCAGAGGTTTGGCGGCGGCCTGGCCCGCGGTGGCCAGGGCCATCAGCATCATTGCGGTGTTGAGTTTCATGGTCAGTCCCTTGAAGTGTGATGTCATTCCTAGCGTGCTAAAGGGTGCCGGCCTCAAGGGCCGACGGCTATCTTGCGATGGCTGAGGGCCGGCAACTGGCTGCGCACCCTGCGCTGGGCCGCCAGATCCAGGGTGGCGATGGCCAGTCCCTGACCCTCTTCTACCTGGGCCAGTATCCGGCCCCAGGGACCGATGATCATGCTGTGGCCGAATGTGCGCCGCCCGCCGGGGTGGTGTCCCCCCTGGGCGCTGGCGAACACGAAGGCCAGGTTCTCCACCGCCCGGGCCCGCAGCAGCAGCTCCCAGTGCGCGAGCCCGGTGGTGTGGGTGAAGGCCGCGGGCAGGGCGATGAAGTCGGGGGCAGGGTCCAGGCGAAACAGCTCGGGGAATCGCAGGTCGTAGCAGATCCCGAGACGCAGCAGCCCCCAGGGCAGGGGATGGCTCACCACCTCCCGGCCCGGGCTCATGGTCGCGGCCTCGTCATACTGCTCCTGCCCGGTGCAAAAGCCAAACAGGTGCAGCTTGTCGTAGCGGCTCGCGAGCTCCCCTTGCGGGTCGATGAGCAGGCTGCTGTTGTGCATCTTGCCTGGCTCGTCGCTTTCAAGGGGCAGGGTGCCCGCCAGCAGCCAGACTCCGAGCTCCCGGGCCAGCTCCCGGGCCCAGGCCAGCAGGGGGTGATCCTCCACCGGGGCGGCCAGGGCCACCCGCGCCCGCTCGTCAACCGGCATCAGGTAGAAGTATTCGGGCAGCAGGACCAGCTCGGCCCCCTCGGCCGCCGCCTGGCGCAGCAGGGCCTCGGCCTGGGCCAGGTTGTGGTCGAGATCATCCCCGGAGACCATCTGCAGGACGGCAACGCGCACTGAATCCATGGTGCCTCCTAGACGCCGCACAGGCGCTCGGCGCCCGCCAGCAGGGTGTCGTCATCCTTGGAGAAGGAGAGACGGATGACCCGCTGATCCGTGCCGTCGTGATAGAAGGCGGAGACCGGAATGGTGGCGACCCCGTGATCGCGGATGAGCCGCTGCACGAAGAGGCTGTCGGGCTCGTCGCTTACCCGCTCGTAGCTCGCCAGCATGAAGAAGCTGCCCGCCGAGGGGAGCAGCGTCAGGCGGGAATCCACCAGGGCCGAGGTCAGCAGGTCGCGCTTGCGCTGGTAGAAGGCCGCCAGCCCCTGATAGTGGGCCGGTTGCTGCAACAGGTGGGCGAAGCCGTATTGCATGGGGGTGTCGGCGGCGAACATGGCGAACTGGTGCACCTTGCGGATCTCCTCCATCAGGGGGCGGGGAGCCACGCAGTAACCTACCCGCCAGCCGGTGACGTGGAAGGTCTTGCCGAAGGAGAAGACGGTGACGGAGCGCTCCACCAGCTCCGGATAGCGAATGACGCTCTGGTGCAGGGCGCCGTCGAACACCACGTGCTCGTACACCTCGTCCGAGAGAATGAGAATGTCGGTGCCGCGCACCAGGCGGGCCAGGCGCTCCTGATCCCCCGCCTGCCAGACGGTACCGGTGGGGTTGTGGGGGGTGTTGAGCACTATCATGCGGGTGCGCGGGGTGATGCGGGCGGCCACCTCCTCCCAGGGGATGGCAAAGTCCGGTGCCTTGAGAGCGATCACCACAGGGGTGGCATCCTGCAGCTGGATCATGGGGCGGTAGCTGTCAAACGCCGGCTCGAACATGATCACCTCGTCCCCCGGGTGTACCAGGGCGGTGATGGCGCAGAACAGGGCCTCGCTGGCGCTGGCGGTGATGGTGATCTCCTCACCGGCGTCATAGTGGTGGCCGTAGCAGGTCGCTATCTTGGCCGCCAGCTGTTCGCGCAGGGCGGGCAGCCCCGTCATGGGGGCATACTGGTTCTCCCCGGCCAGCATGGCCTCGTGGGTCACCCGGATGAGCTCGGGATCGCAGGGGAAGCTCGGTGCCCCCTGGGAGAGGTTGATGCTGGGATGGCGGGCGGCCAGATCCCCGATCACGCTGAAGATGGTGGTGCCCACCTGGGGCAGTTTGCTGACAATGCGGGGGGAAGACATGGCGCCGTCACCTGAGTGTGTTAAAGAGGTCCCTTTTTAGCCCCCGCAAGGGTTGCCGGACAACGGATTATTCGGCATGTTATGCATGAGTTTTTCTCAAGCATGGAGGCTTGTATGTTGTCCACCCAACCCCGCAGCCAGTTGCCCCTGTATGGCTTGCAGGTATTCGAGTGTTCTGCCCGCCATCTGAGTTTCACCCTGGCCGCCGACGAGCTGTGCGTGAGCCAGGGGGCGGTGAGCAAGCAGATCGCCCAGCTGGAGGCGCGCCTCGGCCATCTGCTGTTCGTGCGCGGCACCCGCTGCCTCACCTTGACCCCGGCCGCCGAGCGGCTGCTGCCCTTCGTTCGCGAGGGGCTTGCCCGCATGGGGGAAGGGCTCAGTGCCCTGCAGACCCTGCCCCACGAGCAGGCCATCAGCATCAAGGTGCCCTCCTGCGCCAGCCGCTGGCTGCTGCGACGGTTGCAGGCGTTCGAAGGGGAGGCGGTGGAGGTGCGCGGCAGCCACAGCCATGGCATCGACTTTTCCCGGGAACCCTTCGATCTCGCCATCGTCTATCAGCCCTGCCTGGGGCGCTATCCCCACAGCCAGCCCCTGTTTCAAGAGCGGCTGACCCCGGTCTGCGCCCCGGCGTTTGCCGCCAAGCATCGTCTGTTCGAGCGCGACCTGAACGAGTTGCCCCTGCTGCCACTCATCCATGCCAGCGCCGATCGGCGGGACTGGCGCAACTGGTTTGCCGCCTTCCTCGACATTCCCTGGCAGCCCCAGGGGGGGCAACTGTTCGATACCCTGGACTTGGCGATGAATGCCGCCCTGCAGGGGTTTGGCCTCTCTCTCGGGGATCCCACCATAGTGGCCGAGGAGCTGGAGAGCGGCGCCCTGGTCGCCCCCTTTGCCCTCGTGCTGGAGACGGATCACGAATACGCCCTGATCGCCCGCCCCGACAGCCAGCGTCAGGGCGTGGCCCGCACCTATCACTGGTTGCTGGAGAGCCGCGACCAACACTGATTGTTGTCAGTGTCTCCCTGACTGAGTGATATCAGTCTGCCCCTAAAAGAAACAGCCCCGCGAGCGGGGCTGTTGTCATGGTGATGGCTGCTGGCCGATTAAGGGGTCAGTGGCAGATCTTGTAGTAGACCTCGTTCCAGCGCAGCTGCTCCTTGAGGGCGGGGATGCGGGTATCCTGGTCGATCGCCACGAACTCTATGCCCATGATGTCGGCGAAGGTGCGCAGCTGTTCGATATCCACCGATTGGGTGAACACCGAGTGGTGGGCGGCCCCGGCCAGGATCCAGGCCTCGGCGCTGGTCTGCAGATCCGGCATGGGGTTCCACAGGGCGCTTGCGACGGGCAGCTTGGGCATGGCCTCTGGCAGGTCTACCACCTCGAGCTGATTGACCACCAGCCGGAAGCGGTTGCCCATGTCGATGAGGCTGGCGTTGACCGCCTTTCCGGCCGGGGCCGCAAACAGCAGGCGGGCCGGATCGGCCTTCTTGCCTATGCCCAGATGCTGTGCATCCAGCACGGGTTTATCGGCGGCGATGGAGGGGCAGACCTCCAGCATATGGGCCCCCAGCACCAGGTTGTTGCCCGCCTCCAGGTGGTAGGTGTAGTCCTCCATGAAGGAGGTGCCCCCCGCAAGACCGGCCCCCATCACCTTGAGGGTGCGCAGCAGGGCTGCGGTCTTCCAGTCCCCTTCTGCCCCAAAGCCGAAGCCTTGCTGCATCAGGCGCTGGCAGGCGAGCCCCGGCAGCTGGTGCAGGCCGTGAAGGTCTTCAAAGGTGGTGGTGAAGGCGCCAAAACCACCGTCGGTGAGGAACTTCTTCATCCCCAGCTCCTGGCGCGCCGCCTCATACAAAGAGGCGCGAAGCGGCCCGCCCGCCTGCACCGCCTCGGTCAGGGTGTAGCTTTCTTCGTATTCGGCCAGCAGCGCCTCGATGTCGCTTGCGGGCACGGCGTCGATCACTTTGACCAGATCGCCGACCGGGTGGTAGTTCACCTGATAGCCGAACTGGATCTGGGCTTCAATTTTGTCACCCTCGGTGACCGCCACGTTGCGCATGTTGTCGCCGAAGCGGGCGATCTTCAGGTGGCGGCTGTCGTGAATGGCGGCGGCGACCCGCATCCAGTTACCCAGCTTGCGGTGGGCCTCCTCATCTTGCCAGTGACCGACCACCACGGTGCGCGGCAGCCGCAGACGGGCCCCCATGAAACCGAACTCACGGCCGCCGTGGGCGGTCTGGTTCAGGTTCATGAAGTCCATGTCGATCTCGCTCCACGGCAGATCCCGGTTGAACTGGGTGTGGAACTGCAGCAGGGGTTTTTGCAACTGGCTGAGTGCCGGGATCCACATCTTGGCGGGGGAGAAGGTGTGCATCCACACCATGAGCCCGATGCAGCGCTGGTCGTGATTGGCATCCCGGGCTACCGCGCTTATCTCGTCCAGGGTGGTGCCGGTGGGCTTGAGCACTATCTTGACCGGCAGGCTGGCGCGCTCGTTGAGCTGGCTGGTGATGGTGTGGGCGTGATCGGCCACCTGCTTCAGGGTGGCGGCGCCATACAGGTGCTGGCTGCCGACCAGGAACCACACTTCCAGCTGTTTCATCAATTCCATCTTGGTGTCCTCATTATGCTTTTGTCTGGCCGTAATAGGCGTGCTTGCCATGTTTGCGCTGGTAGTGCTTCTCCAGCAGGTAATCGGGCAGGGGGCGTGCCCCCGGGTTTATCTGGCCGGTGAGCCAGGCCATGCGCGCCACCTCCTCCAGCACCACGGCGTTGTGCACCGCGTCTTCGGCACTCTTGCCCCAGCTGAAGGGGCCGTGGTTGGCCACCAGCACTCCCGGCATGGTGAGAATGGGGGTCTGCTTGAGGGTCTCGACGATGAGATGACCGGTCAGCCCCTCGTAATCCTCCTCGACCTCGCCCGGAGTGAGCAGGCGCGAGCAGGGGATCTCGCCGTGGAAGTAGTCGGCCTGGGTGGTGCCGAAAATGGGAATGGGGCGCCCCGCCTGGGCCCAGGCGGTGGCATGGGTGGAGTGGGTGTGCACCACGCCGCCAAGCTCGGGATAGGCGCGATAGAGCACCAGGTGGGTGGCGGTGTCGGAGGAGGGGCGCAAGGCGCCTTCCACCTGCTTGCCCGCCAGATCCAGCACCACCATGTCCTCGACCCGCATCCGTTCGTAACTGACGCCGCTCGGCTTTATCACCACCAGACCTTGTTCCCGGTCGATGCCGCTCACGTTGCCCCAGGTGAAGGTCACCAGGCCGTGGTGCGGCAGATCCAGGTTGGCGACGAGCACCTGCTCCTTGAGCATCTGGAGGTTCATGCCGGTATCCCCCTGTTGTAGAGCGGCTCGGCGGCGGCGCCCCAGGCAAGGTAGCGCTGGTAGAGGCGCTCATACTCGGCGACCCGCTCGGGGTCAGGCTGGTGGGTGCGCTCCACGGCGCTCGCCATGTGGCACTGGGCCTTGGCCACATCGGCGTGGATACCGGCCGCCACGGCGGCAAAGATGGCCGCCCCCAGGGCGCAGCACTGATCCGAGGCCACCACCTGGATGGGCCTGTTCATCACGTCGGCGCAGGTCTGCATCACTGTGGTCGACTTGCGGGCGATGCCGCCAAGGGCGATCACCTGCTCCACCGGCACCTGCTGACTGGTCATGCACTCCATGATGCTGCGGGCCCCGAAGGCGGTGGAGGCCACCAGGGCGCCAAAGAGATCGGGCGCATCGGTGCCGAGGTTGATCCCCGTGAGGGTGCCCTGCAGGCGCTGGTTGGCGTAAGGGGTGCGGCGACCGTTAAACCAGTCGAGCACCACCGGCAGGTGGGCCAGATCGCGCTGCTGCTCCCAGGCGGCGGCGAGGCTTGGCAACAGTTCCCGCTTGTGGGCCTCGATGGCGGTGCGAAGCTCGGGATACTGGGCGGCGAGGCTCTCCAGCGGCCAGCCGAGCTGGCGCTGATACCAGGCGTAGATGTCGCCGAACGCCGATTGTCCCGCCTCCAGCCCCACCATGCCCGGCACCACGCTGCCGTCCACCTGGCCGCAGATCCCGGCAATGGCGCGATCACCGATGGTGGCTTCGTCGGCGATCAGGATGTCGCAGGTGGAGGTGCCGATCACCTTGACCAGCGCATTGTTGCCAGCCCCGGCCCCCACCGCCCCCATGTGGCAGTCAAAGGCGCCGCCGGCGATCACCACCTCGCAGGAGAGGTGCAGCCGCTCCGCCCACTCGGGGGTCAGGGTGCCGACCGGCAGATCGGCGGTCCAGCTGTCGGTAAAGAGGGGGAAGTCGAGATCCTGGGTCAGCAGGGGATCCAGGGCGTTGAGAAACTCGGCGGGGGGCAGGCCGCCCCAGCTCGGGTGCCAGAGGGACTTGTGGCCGGCGGAGCAGCGCCCGCGCCGGATATCGGCCGGGGCCTGGGTGCCGCTCAGGATGGCGGGCACCCAGTCGCACAGCTCGACCCAGTTGCAGGCGGCGGCGCGCACCGCCGCGTCACTGCGGGAGACGTGCAGTATCTTGGCCCAGAACCACTCGGAGGAGTAGACCCCGCCGATGTAGCGGCTGTAGTCGGGGAACTGGCCGCCGTGGCACAGGGCCGTGATGGCCTCGGCCTCCTCGATGGCGGTGTGATCCTTCCACAGCACGAAC
>NZ_CDBZ01000117.1 GCF_000819985.1 Aeromonas media
CGTAATTGGGACATAGCCATAAAAAAACCGGCCTCCATGAGGCCGGTTTTGACATTGTGCTGACAGAAGAGCAGGCGGCTTAGCGCAGTATCATCTGCTCGCGGCCCGGGCCGACGGAGACCATGGGCACCGGCACACCCAGCAGGGCTTCGATGCGCAGCACGTAGTGCTGGGCAGCCTTGGGCAAGTCTTCGAACTTGCGGATGTGGGAGATGTCTTCGCTCCAGGCTTCCATGGACTCGTACACCGGCTTCAGACCGGCGGTTTGCGGCCAGATCGGGTTCTCGGTGTTGGCACCTTCGTAGGCCACGCAGATCTTCAGATCCGGCATGCCGGAGAGGCAGTCCAGCTTGGTCAGGGCGATTTCGTTGGCGGCCTGGATCTCCAGACCCTGCTTGGTGGCGACCGCATCGAAGTAACCGATGTCACGGGGACGGCCAGTGGTGGCGCCGAACTCGTTGGCGAACTTGCGGAACTCGTCCTGGTTCTCCATGGCGGTGATCAGGGTACCGGTACCGACCGAGGTACTGAACGCCTTGGCCACGGCAATCACGCGCTCGGGGCGCAGGGCCGGCAGGCCGCCACCGATACCGGCGTAGGCGCCGGAGACGTGGGAGGAGGTCACCCAGGGGTACTCACCGTAGATGAGGTCACGGCCGGCGCCCAGCTGGGCTTCGAACAGCAGGGTGCCGTTCTGGGCCTGGATGGCCTTGAGCGGCTCGCTGACGTTGCAGACGGCGTCGATCCAGGGGGCGGACACTTCCAGCAGCCAGTCGGCCATCTCCTGGGCAGTCTGCTTGAATTCGAAGCTGGGGTAGAGGGCTTTGAGCTGCGGCAGTTTCCAGTCGAGGAAGAACTGGATGCGCTCGACCAGCACGTCCGGCTGTTTCAGCCAGCCCACCAGGATCGCCTTTTTCATGACCCGATCACCGTAAGCCGGGGCAATGCCCTGACGGGTGGAGCCATAGGCACCATCACCCAGACGGACTTCTTCCAGGGTGTCTTCCAGGGCGTGGATCGGCAGGCAGAAGGTGGCTCTGTCAGAGATGGCGAGTTTCGGAGTCACGCCGGCGGCCTTCACTTCGGCCAGTTCTTTGGTCAGCGGCTCCGGGCTGATGACCATGCCAGGGCCGAGCACGACCAGGCAATCCGGGTTGAAGACGCCGCTTGGCAACTGGTGCAGCTTGAAGGTGCCAAGATCGTTGACCACGGTGTGGCCGGCGTTGTTGCCGCCCTGGAAACGGATGCTGGCGGCGGACTGGCCTGCCAGATAATCGACGATGCGGCCTTTGCCTTCATCACCCCAGTTAGCACCTACGACTACGATAGACGACATGACTCTTTCTCCTAAGACGTTAGGCGTCCATCCTAGGAGCCCTATGCGGATTAGAAAAATTAATTATCTTTATAATTCCGATAAGTAAGTCATATAATTATGGCCAATTTATCGGCAAAGCCCCGCCATGACGCGCTACCCCGCGCCAGTCGTGGGTGAGAGTTACCTCATGTTGGATATTCACTGGTTAAATACCTTCGTCACCCTGGCCCGTTTGCAGCACTTCGGCCAGACCGCCACCGAGCTGCACATGACCCAGCCCAACGTCAGCCTGCACCTCAAGAATCTGGAACAGGCTACCCGGGTCAAGTTGATTGAACGCAGCCCGTTTCGGTTGACTCAGGCTGGCGAGCGGCTGCTGCAAAGTGCCGAGCGTGCCATCAACGAGCTGCAGCTCTGCCAGTCCGATCTCAACGCCCTCAGCCAGTTGAGCCAGGGGACGCTCGCCATCGCCGCCAGCGACATCATCTCGCGCCTGCTGCTGATCCAGCCGTTCCAGCGCTTCAAGCAGGCCTTTCCCGGCATCGATCTCACCCTGTTCAACACCACCTCGGATCAGGCGGCGGATCTGGTCAGGGCGGGCAAGGCGGATCTCGGCTTCGTGATGGCGCAAAAGCGCAGCGAGCCGCTCTACTACACCGAATTGCAGCAGGTGACCTGGTGTGCCCTGGGGCAGGGGCTCACCCGCTGGCAGGCCCGAGCCAAAGCCGGGGAGAGCGATCCTCTCGACGAACCCACCCTGATCCTGCTGGGGCACGACACCCGCACTCGGGCACTGATCGACCCCTCCTTGCCCCTGCTCGGGCTGCCGAGCTGCCGCATCATGGAGGTGGGCAGTGTGGATGCCCAGCTCGACTGGGCGGAGGCGGGGTTCGGGGTGGCCATAGTGCCGGATTTCTCGCTCCACCCGCGGCTCAAGCTCACCGCTCCCGTGACCCGGCTGACCGACTTCCCCGGCACCAGCCTGGGGTATGTGGTGCGCCAGAACCAGGTGCTGTCGCGGGCCATCAAGCAGTTGCTGCACTGGGTGGAGGAGGAGATCCTGCGCCCGGACTCGTTACTGTCCCCCAAAGGGTGAACCCGGTGCCCTTCGCTGAACAGTCAGATGACAAGAGGCCACCCCAGGGTGGCCTCTTGCATTGTGCTCTCCCCGTCATTGGGCGGGGGCTGGCGTCTCGCGGGTGACCGGCGAGGCGCCGCTTGGGCTGCCCGGTACGGGTGTGGCGGTTGTCGCTTGCTCGGTGCTCTTTGCCGCCGAAGGGGTGGCGATCCCGGCCGCATCCGGCTGGCTGCCCTGCGCTATATCAGCCTCCGTCGGCACCGGTAGCGTGGTCAGCGCCGGGGCTTGTCCGGTCGTCACCGCATCCGAGCTGGCCGGCAGGGTGGCGCCGGCGGGTTGCTCCGGCAGCACCTCAGCCCCTTCCAGCGGGGTGGCCGCACTGGTGGGGGCCGACGGCGCCGTGGCGAGCGCCCCTGAGGTGGTGAGGGACTCGGGCAACAGGGTCGGCACGGCATCCAGCATGCCGGGGTGCAGCGGGAGTATGTCCCCTGCTTGCATGGATTCGGGGGTAAGGGTGGTAAGCGCCGGGTGCAGGCGAGTGAACTGCTTGAGATGGCGGCTCAGCACGTCGCGCAGGGTGCGCACCTGATCTTCAGGCAGGCTGGCCTTAGCCACCAGCTCGGCGGTCACGGCAAAGGTGGCGAGGGAGCTGGTCTGCCCCGGGTAGAGATTGGCGCCGATGCGGCTGCGTTGGTAGTAGGGGTATTGCTTGAGCAGCTTGTCTATCTGCTCCCCCTCGATGGGGATGAGGCGGGCCTGGCAGCGACCGGTCAGATCGCCGATCCCCTGATTGGGGTGGCCGGCAACCAGGAAGGCGGCATCCAGGGTACCGTTGCAGAGTCCCTCCAGCCGGTTGCCGGGGGATGCCACGGGAGGCAGTGTGAAGTCGGTTGGGCGCCAGCCCATGGCTTCGAGCAGTGCCTGGCTGGTGAGCCTGTCTCCCGAGTTGGGGCTGCCCAGATCGACCCGCTTGCCTTCGATGTCCGCCAGAGTGGTGATGTTGCTGGTGGCACTGGCGAGCAGGGTCAGGGATTCATTATGGAGCCGCAGCAGGCTGCGCAGCTGATCGTTCGGGGCCTGACCCGCGAAGGGGCCGCTGCCGTGGGCCGCATGGAACAAGACATCCGACTGTACCAGCGCCAGCTGGATGTCGCCCTTGGCCAGTGCGGCCAGGTTGGCAATGGAACCCGAGGTGCTCTGTACCGTGCAGTGCAACCCGTGGCTGGCACTGTCGTCGTTGAGCAGGCGGCAGATGGCGCCCCCAGTGGGGTAGTAAACGCCGTTGAGCGCCCCCGTGCCTATGGTGACATAGGCGGGGGCGGCAGACAGGGGCAGCGCCAGCACGGCCGCCAGCCAGGGCTGGGCAAGGTGTAACAGGCGTGACAGGGCGCGCAGGGGTCTTGGGTGCATAAGGAACCGGAACAATGGCTGAAAAAAGGGATGAACCAGGCTCATCCCGTCATGAGTCACATCTTATCTATATCAGATGTGAACCTGAATGGCTTTCGCCATTCCCGTCCATGGCTGGGGGGGCAGACCGGCAGCCCCCTCCTTGCCGTCAGTAGCGTGCCTGGAGAATCACCTCCTCCATGCGGGCCAGCGTCTCCCTGAGCCTTGCCCGGTGGCTTGCCGGAGCGTGCGATCCTGGTCAGATGCTGCGCTGAAGAATGGCTTTCTCCATGCGCGCCAAGGCTTCGGTGAGGCGAGCCCGGGTGCAGCCAAAGTTGAGGCGCACGCATTGGCCATCACCAAACTGGGCGCCCGGGGAGAGACCGACACCCGCCTGCTCGAAGAAGGCGACCGGGTCATCCAGCTCGAGGCCGCTCACATCGATCCAGGCGAGATAGGTCGCCTGATTCTTTGCCAGCTTGACGCCGGGCCAGCGGGCAACCGCCTGTTCGATCAGTGTCAGGTTGGCCCTCAGATAGTCGAGCTGTTCGCTGAGCCACTGTTCACCACCCTCGTAGGCGGCCTCGGCGGCCACGAAGCCCAGCAGGTTGACGTCGGCACTGATGCCGCGCATCGCCTGCTGCAGCTTGAGGCGCAGGCGGCTATTGGGCACTACCGCGAAGGAGCAGCACAGACCCGCGATGTTGAAGGTCTTGCTCGGCGCCATCATGACGGCGCTGCGTTCGGCGGCCGACGGGCTCAGGGCACCGTAGGGAATGTGGCGGGCATCCTTGTCCAGCAGCAGGTCGCAGTGGATCTCGTCCGAGCAGATCACCAGATTGTGGCGCTCGGCGATGGCGTCGATGGCGAGCAGCTCCTCGCGGGTGAAGACGGTGCCCCCCGGATTGTGCGGGTTGCACAAGAGCAGCAGGTCGGCGGAGGGAGCCTGGCGTTCCAGCTCCTCCAGATCCAGCACCCAGCGCCCGGCTTCCTCAATCATAGGGACGGTCAGCAGGGGGCGATCGTTGAAGCCCGGCGCCTGCAGGAAGGGGTAATAGACCGGCTTGGGGGTAATGATGCCACGGCCGTGCTGGCTCCAGGCCTTGCAGGCGAGGTTCAGACCGGGCACCACCCCCGGCAGGAAGACCAGCCACTCCGGGGAGATAGTCCAGCCATAGCGCTGCTGCATGCGGGTGATGATGAGTTCGATCAGCCGGGGGGAGGGGCGGGAATAGCCGAAGATGCCGTGGGCCACCCGCGCCGTGAGCGCTTCGATGACGGCGGGGGGGGCCCACGGC
>NZ_CDBZ01000118.1:0-10784 GCF_000819985.1 Aeromonas media
TGTTCGCACCTTCCCTAGCACGGACGCCACTCGGCAGTTGAGCCCCCAGTAGAGCTGGCCACGGGGGCCGAGTATGAAGATGTAAACGAAGCTAACCAGCAGAGGCCATCTGCCAGGTCTTGAAGCCGCCGGAGAGGTTCTTCACCCGAAAGCCGTGCTGGCTCAGCAGGCGGCAGGCCACGTGGCCGCGCAAGCCCACCTGACAGCTGATGAGCAGTTCCTTGTCCCTGGGCAGCTCGTGAAGACGGCTGCGCAGCTCGTCGAGGGGGATGTGCAACGCCCCCGGAATGCGCCCCAGCTTGTCGAGCTCGGGGCCATTGCGCACATCTACCACCAGCTGATGGGGGTGGCGGGCCTGCACCTCGGCAGCGTGGCAGAGCAGGGTATCTCCCTTGAGGTGATTGCTCGCCACGAAGCCAGCCATGTTGATCACATCCTTGGCCGAGCCGAACGGCGGCGCATAGGTGAGCTCCAGATCCTGCAGATCAAACACGGTGAGCCCGGCCCGCTGGGCCACCGCCAGCACGTCGATGCGCTTGTCGACCCCATCCTTGCCGATGGCCTGGGCGCCATAAATCTTGCCATCGGGAGCAAACAGCAGCTTGAGGCTGACCGGGTGGGCACCGGGGTAGTAACCGGCGTGGCTGCCCGGGTGGACATAAACCTTCTCGAACGGCAGACCCAGTTGCACCAGTCGCTTCTCGTTGAGGCCGGTGCTCGCCACCGCCAGATCGAACAGCTTGCAGATGGCGGTGCCCTGGGTCTTCTTGTAGGTTTCCGCACGGCCCAGCATGTTGTCGGCGGCGATGCGTCCCTGCCGGTTGGCAGGACCCGCCAGCGGGATCAGCACAGATTCGCCGGTGACGAAATCGGTCTCCTCCACCACATCCCCCACCGCAAAGATGAAAGGATCCGAGGTACGCATGCCGGCATCGACCTTGATGCCGCCGCGCGGCCCCAATTCCAGCCCCGCCTTGGCGGCGAGCAGGGTTTCGGGCTTGACGCCGATGGCGAGGATCAGCATACCGGTGTCGAGATGGGTGCCGTCATTGAGGGTCAGGCGCAGGCCGCCGCTGTTGGCGGTGGGCACGGCTGCCGTCTTCTCGGCGGGCAGATCCAGACTCTCGATGGCTGATAGACCGGTGCGCAGACGCAGATCGATCCCCTCTTCGCGGATTCGGGCATGAAGCATGTTGGCCATCTCCTTGTCCACCGGTGCCATCACCTGATCGGCCAGCTCCAGCAGGGTGACCTCCAGCTTGCGCTGGTGCAGTGCCTCCATCATTTCCAGCCCGATAAAACCGCCGCCCACCACGGTGACGTGGCGCGGATTGTCGTGGCGCAGGGCCGCCAGAATGCGATCCATGTCCGGGATGTTGCGCAGGGTATAAACATGGGGGCTGTCGATACCGGGGAAAGGAGGACGGATCGGCGCCGCCCCCGGGCTCAGCAACAACACATCGTAAGGCTCGCGCTGCTCGTCACCGGTTTGCAGGTTGCGCACCAGCAGGGTCTTGCCCGCCTTGTCTATCTCGATCACGTCGTGGAAGATCCGCACATCGACGTTGAAACGGCGCTTGAAGCTCAAAGGCGTCTGCAGCAGCAAGGCATCCCGATTGGGGATATCCCCCCCGATGTGATAGGGCAGACCGCAGTTGGCAAAGCTGACGAACTCGCCCCGCTCGAACATCACTATCTCTGCCTCTTCACTCAAACGGCGGGCGCGGGCCGCCGCCGATGCACCACCCGCGACACCACCCACAATCAGGATCCGTTTCATCTGCAAGACTCCACTCAACGAGAAATTGAGTTCAAATTAGAACAATCTAATTTAGGTTTCAATGAAATTTTGTTTGCCACGGATTTGCAGTATTCTTGCCCTCCGACAATTGCTCAACAGGATAGTGTCAGTTCATGTCGTCTACCGCGCTCAGTCATCTCCCGACAGCCAGCCAGGCCCCCCTGTTCTTTCGCCTGGATACCCGTAGTCAACGGCTGGTCGCCCTGACCGATGTGATGCAGACCCCGCTCCACTGGCTCGATGAGCCCCGCAGCGCCTGGCCGGCTCAATTGCCGGATGCCCTGCGCCAACCCATAGAGCAGCGGCTGGCCAGCGGCAAGGGGGGCAAGCTGCTGCTGCGCTTTGCCGCCCAGCAGTGGCATATCTCCCTCTCCCATGAACAGGACGCCTTCTGGCTCATCTGCCTGCAGACCCAGTCCCGGGAGAGCGCAGCCAGCCTGTCGCTGCAACTGCCGCGCCTGAGCCAGATGGCCAGCCAGCAGCAGTATGCCGCCATGCTGGAGAGCCTCAGGGAGTGCCTGGGGGCCGATCGCCTGATCCTCTGGCACTACCAGGCCAATGGTCCCCTCGGCAGCGAGCAGCTGACCCCTGTCTTCACCCTGAATGCGGATTCAGTCGGTGCCATTCGCGGTGACAGCCGCTACATCCGGGCCTTGCGTACCCGGGGCGCCCTGAGCTTCTCGGAAGCCGCACACCAGCCCATGCTGAGCCAGCACTATTATCTGGCCAATGCCCATGTCAGCTCCCGCCTGGACGGCGCCCTGCTGGAGCAGGAGAAACTCATCGGCGTGCTCAGCCTCGAATACGCCGAGACGACCCTGATCGGCGAAGAGACGCTGCAGCTGGTGCGCCACTGCGCCCAGTTGCTGGGTCACTGGCAGCCCGAACCCGAAGTGGCCGAGGCCTCCCCCTTCACCCTGCCAGGCGGTCTCAGTTGCAAGAGCGGCAATGAGTATTGCCGCGCCCTGGTGCGCTGGGCCATGACGGCGAGCGGCGCCCGCATCGGCTGGCTCGGGGAGTTTCAGCTGCGCGGCCAGGATCTCTGGCTCATTCCCCGCTGCATGCTGGAAGGAGAGACCTTCTCTGCGGTCAAGCCCATGCGGATGGAGATAGGCCCGGGCCGGGAGATCTTCCAGCACGGCCAGAGCCTCTATGTGGAAGACCTGCCGCTGCGCTATCCCCAGGCCACCCAGTTGCTGGCCCTCAACGCCAAGGCCTACATCGGCATTCCGCTACAGGGTCAAGGCGGCGCCCCCCTGGGCCAGATCGCCCTGCTGCTGGGCGGGCCGCTGGCCGACCCCATTCCCCTGCTCGATGCCCTCTACGAACAGCGTGAACGGGCGGCCATCGAACTGCAGCGCCTCGCCAACGACGATGCCCTGCGCCTGGCCGAGGTGGCCTTCAACACCCACGACGGTCTGCTGGTGATGGACCACGGCGGCATCATCCTCAAGGTCAATGACTCCTTCAGCCGCATCACCGGCTTTGCGAGCGAGGAGATGCTCGGTCAGCATATCGAGGCCCTGCGGCCTACCTATTATGGCGACAGCCTGAAGGAGGAGGTCATCGTCGCCGTCGATGAGCAGGGATACTGGCTCGGCGAGGAGCAGTGCCTGCACAGGGATGGCCATCTCTTCCCAGTACGGCTCATGGTCAGTGGCGTCAAGGATGAGGAGGACGAGATCAGCCATTTCGTCTGCAGCTTCCACGACATCACCCAGGAGAGGGAGGCGGCCCGCCACATCGAGCGGCTCGCCTATTACGACGATCTGTGCGACCTCTACAACAGACGCAGCCTGAACGACATCATGCAGCGCACCCTTGCGCTCCCGAGCGGACAGTGGGGGGCATTGCTGCTGCTCGATCTCGACAACTTCAAGTCGATCAACGACTCCCTCGGCCATGCCTGCGGTGATCTGCTGCTGCAAGCCGTGGTGGTTCGGCTCAAGTCCCTGCCCCAGGAGAACCTGGTGCTGGCCCGCACCTCGGGAGACGAATTCGCCCTGCTGTTCACGGCGCTGGGCCAGGGCTACATCACCGCCAAGATCCTGGCGGAGCATTTTGCCAGGGAGCTGATGGGGATCTTCCGGCTCCCCTTCGACATCGGCGATCACAAACTGCACTGCAGTGCCTCCGTGGGGATCAGCCTGTTCAGCGACGATGACAAGGATCACCTGATCCTGATGCAGCAGGCCGACACCGCCGTCCACATGGCCAAACGAGCCGGCCAGGGCAACCACATCTTCTTCAGCGAAGCCATGGCGGAGAAGGAGAAGAGCAAGCTCTCCCTCAACAACCAGCTGCGCGATGCCCTGCGCAACAACGAGCTGGTGCTGCACTATCAACCCCAGTACAGAGTCGACAACGGCAGCCTCTCGGGCGTGGAAGCGCTGCTGCGCTGGCAGAAGATGGACGGCACCATGATCCCTCCCGGGGAGTTCATTCCCATCGCAGAAGAGACCACCCTGATCCAGGAGATAGGCTACTGGGTAATGAAGACGGCCTGCGCCCAGTACAGTTTCTGGCTCAACAACGGCCTCGCCATCCCCCATCTGTCGGTCAACGTCAGTGCCCGCCAGTTCCACACTGCCGGCTTCGTGCAGCAGGTGGAGTACGTGCTGCGCGATACCGGGGTGCCGCCGTCGCGCCTGCTGCTGGAGGTCACCGAGTCCGTGGTGCTGGAAAACCGGTTGGACAGCATCGCCAAGATCCGCCAGCTCAAGGCGCTGGGCATTCTCATCTCCATCGATGACTTCGGTACCGGGTATTCTTCTCTCGCGTATCTGCGCGATCTGCCCGCCGATGAGGTCAAACTGGACAGGAGCTTCATCCAGACGCTGGTGCACAGCGAGCAGGACAAGGCCATCGTCAAGGCCATCCTGGATCTCGCCAAGGTGTTTCGCTTCACGGTGACCGCCGAAGGGGTGGAGGACGAGGAGCAGCTGGCCGTGCTCAAGGCCCTGGGATGCCAGCACTACCAAGGCTTCCTGACCAGCCGCCCGCTCCCCGTCAAGGCACTGGAGAGTCTGCTGGGTGCCACCCCGGCAGGCTAAACTGGTAGGATTTATAGGGCTTTATGTCATAAAATAACGACCGCTCGAACCCTGTCCGAACAATTGGAGTCGTCTATGTCAGTCATTAACCGGATCCCTGCCGTTGAAACCAGCGGCCCTGCCGATCAGGGCACTCAGCGGATCCCTGCCGCCACCGTTAGCGACACCAGCAATCCCGACATCATTGGCCGGATCCATTCCGTCGAGACCTGCGGCACAGTCGACGGCCCCGGCATCCGCTTCATCGTGTTCATGCAGGGCTGCCTGATGCGCTGCAAGTATTGCCACAACCGGGATACCTGGGACACCCAGGGCGGCCGCGAGGTCACTGTGCCCGAGTTGATGCAGGATCTCACCAGCTACCGCCACTTCATGAATGCCTCAGGCGGCGGCGTCACCGCCTCCGGTGGGGAAGCCATGCTGCAGCAAGAGTTCATCGCCGAGCTGTTTGCCGCCTGCCAGGCGCAAGGGATCCACACCTGCCTGGATACCAACGGCTTCGTGCGTCACTACGACGAGCTGCTCGATCGGGTGCTCGACAACACCGATCTGGTGCTGCTCGACATCAAGCAGATCAACGACGAGAAGCACATCCCCCTCACCCATGTCAGCAACAAGTACACCCTGGAGTTTGCCCGCTACTTGGCGTCCCGCGGCCAGACCATGTGGATCCGCTACGTGGTGGTGCCCACCTGGTCCGACGATGACGAGAGCGCCGAAGGGCTCGGCCAGTTCATCGCAGAGCTGGGGGAGTGCGTCGAGAAGGTGGAGCTGCTGCCCTACCACGAACTGGGCAAGCACAAGTGGGATGTGCTGGGAGACACTTACGATCTGACCGGGATCAAGCCCCCCAGCAAGGAGACCATGGACAGGGTCCAGGCCATCCTCGGCAAGTACCACCCCAACGTGAAGTATTGAGACAGGGGGCCGCCCGGGATTGGGCGGCCTCTTTTTATTGCGCCCCTGGCCTTGCAGCGCCGGCACAAGAGGAGAGGTCATGAGTGAAGGACAAGTCGCCGCCCTCCTGCTCTGGCTGGTGCTGCTCGCCTTCAGCCTGAACGCCTCCCTGCTGCGCACCCTCCACGCCAACCCCCTCTATCAGCACCTCTGCCTGGGGAGCGCCATCGTCCTGGTGCCGCTCTGGACCTTGCGGGCAGGTCTCCACGAGGGGCTGGAGATCCACTTTCTCGGCCTCACCAGCCTGACCCTGCTGCTGGGCTGGCGCCTCGCCCTGTTGGCCCCCTGCCTCACCCTGCTGATCCTCGGGGCCTTTGGTGTCACCAACCTGGCTGAGTTCGGCTGGCAGGCGCTCATCGGTGTCGCGCTGCCGGTGGCCACCAGCTGGCTGCTGTTTCTGGCAAGCTGGGCCTGGCTGCCCCGCCACCTCTTCGTCTACCTGTTCGTGGCCGCCTTTCTTGGGGGGGCGCTCAGCATCTCGGTCAAGATCATCGCCAGTGCCCTGCTGATGGGGATGAGCGGCGCCTACCCCTGGCACACCATCAGTGCCGACTACCTCTCCATCTGGCCGCTGCTGCTCTTCCCTGAGGCCCTGCTCAACGGCATGGCCATGACACTGCTCGCCGTCTACCGACCCCACTGGGTCAACACCTTCTTCGACAGGGAATATCTGGGACGCTGAGCCTGCAGAGGCCGGCGCCATAAAAAAGCCCGCAGCTGCGGGCTTTTTCATTTTTGTCATACGCTGCGGGGGCGCAGGTGGGCGTGCCAGCGGGCCTCCCACTTCTTGAACAGCCAGACGATGGCGAAGGTGAGCAGCATGTAGAGCAGGCCGGCGGTCAGGAAGGCCTCGAACGGGCTGTAATAGCGGGAGTTGATGATCCGCGCCGCACCTGTCAGGTCGACTATGGTGATGATGCCCGCCACCGCCGAGCCCTGCAGCATGAAGATCACCTCGTTGCTGTAGGCGGGCAGCGCACGGCGAAACGAGTTGGGCAAGATGATGCGGGTGAGGGTCTGCCAGCGGCTCATGCCAAAGGCATTGGCCGCCTCAATCTGCCCCTTTGGCATGTTCAGCACGGCGCCGCGCACTATTTCGGCGGTGTAGGCGCCGGTGTTGAGGGTGAACGCCAGCAGGGCGCAGAACCAGGCCTCGGAGAAGAGCACCCAGGCGGGGCCGTTCTTGAGCCACTCCCACTGGGCGGCGCCGTAGTAGATGATGAACAGCTGCACCAGCAGCGGGGTGCCGCGGAAGAAGTAGATATATGCCCAGATCGGCCCCTTGATCAGCCAGTTGCGGCTGTTGCGCAAAATGCCCATGGGCACCGCCAGCATGAGGCCGAGCATAAGGGAGGCCGCCACCAGCCAGATGGTGGTGTAGAAGCCCTCCCAATAGGTGGGCCACTCCTTGAGAATGATGGAGAAATCCATGGCTTACCTCGTCTTGATCGTGATGTAGATACGCTCGGCACTGACACCGCGACTATCACAGTAAACGAATGACTGCAGTGAATACGGCATGGCTTACCTCGTCTTGATGGCGTAGTGACGTTCGGCCCACTTGAGCGCCGAGGTCGAGACCGCGGTGAAGATCAGGAAGATCAACGCCACCGCCATGTAGAAGGTAAACGGCTGCTGGGTCGAGCCCGCCGCCAGGGACGCCTTTCGCACCATGTCATCGAGCCCGATGATGGAGACCAGGGCCGTGGTTTTCAGCAGTACCAGCCAGTTGTTGCCAAAGCCCGGCAGGGCGTGGCGCATCATCTGGGGGAAGAGGATCCGTACAAACACCTGGGTCGCCCGCATGCCAAAGGCGCGAGCGGCTTCCAGCTCTCCCTTGTCCACCGCCAGGATGGCGCCGCGGAAGGTCTCGGTCATGTAGGCGCCGAAGATGAAGCCTATGGTGGCGACCCCGGCCGCAAAGGGGCTGATGTCGATGTAATCCGGCAGCAGGGAGACCCACTCCTGGTTCGGATTGCTCTCCAGCAGGTAGTTGTTGTAGGCCTCGTTGACCCAGGTACAGATTCCGTTGATCAGCACCTGGCCGCCGAAGAACAGCAGCATCATCAGCACCAGATCAGGGATGCCGCGAATGACTGTGGTGTAGGCGGTCGCGATGCCGCGCGCCCACTTGTAGGGGGAGAGCTTGGCGAGCGCCCCCAGCATGCCGAGCACCAGCGCCAGCAGCAGGGAAGCCAGCGCCACCTCCAGGGTGACCCAGGCCCCCTCCAGCAGGGAGGCTTCGTATCCTTTCAAATCAAACATATGCGGCTCCATTGCAACGCATTGAGCGGGCTTGCCCGTCCCAATATCCTTTCAAACCAAACACATGCAGCTCCATTGCAACTAAGCGGGCCCATCGCTCCCTTGCGAGAGACAACGGGCCCGGTGACTACAGACTAGGGTCAACCTGTCGTGATGATTCGCCGCAATCCCTTCGGCGGCTACCCGGGGTAGCGCGCCTGGGGGTTACTCGCCGTAAACGTCGAAGTCGAAGTACTTGTCGTTGATTTCCTTGTACTTGCCGTTGGCGCGCAGGGCCAGGATGGCGGCATTGAATTTCTCTTTCAGATCCTTGTCAGCCTTGCGTACCGCTATGCCGGCGCCCTCGCCAAACCACTTGGGATCGGTCAGTTTCGGGCCGACGAATTCGAAGGCATCGCCACCCTCTTTCTTCAGCAGACCGTCGCTGATGGCGGCGGAGTCGGCCATCACATAGTCAACCCGGCCGGATTTCAGATCGAGATAGGCTTCGTCTGCGGTGCCGTAGCGCTTGATGGTGGCGTTGGGGAAGTTGTCGGTGATGTAGGTGTCCATGGAGGTGGCGCGCTGCACGGCTATGGTCTTGCCATCCATGAAGGCCTTGTCGAGCTGCACCTCGGTGCCTTTCTTGGCGGCGAAGCGGGCCGGAATGTGCTGGTACTTCTGGGTGAAGTCCACCTTCTTCTTGCGCTCTTCGGTGATGTCCATTGTGGCGATGATGGCGTCATACTTGCGCGACAGCAGCGCCGGAATGATGCCGTCCCAGTCCTGCTTGACCAGGGTGCACTTCACCTTCATCTCTTCACACAGGGCGTTGGCGATGTCGATGTCAAAGCCTTTCACCTCGCCGCTCGGCTCGGTCCAGGAGAAGGGAGGATAGGCACCTTCCACCCCGATCCGTACCTCTTTCCACTCCTTGGCCATCAGGCTACCGGAACACAGGGCCGTCATCACGGCAGTCGCCAGCATCAGCTTGTTCATGTATCTCTCCTTGATAAACACGTCGATCGTTGAAAACGCAGAATATTGAAAATACCGCTCCCCCATCAATAGATGGAAGAGATGAATTGTTTGAATCGCTCCGACTTGGGATGAGCGAAGATCTCCTTGGGATTACCCTCCTCCTCCACCCGCCCCTGGTGCAGGAACATCACCTTGTTGGAGACGTCACGGGCGAACGACATCTCGTGGGTGACCACCAGCATGGTGCGCCCCTCTTCGGCCAGCTCGCGCATCAGGCCGAGCACCTCGCCCACCAGCTCGGGATCGAGCGCCGAAGTGGGTTCATCGAACAGCATCACCTCGGGCTCGACCGCGAGAGCACGGGCGATGGCGGCCCGCTGCTGCTGGCCGCCGGAGAGGTGACCGGGGTAGTAGTCGCGCCGCTCCCACAGGCCCACCCGGTTGAGCAGTTGCTCCGCCTTGGCGATGGCCTCGGCACGGGGCACCTTGAGCACCTGGATGGGGACTTCGATGATGTTCTGCATTATGGTCATGTGCGACCAGAGGTTGAAGCTTTGAAACACCATGGCCAGACGGCTGCGAATGCGCTCCACCTGACGCATGTCCTCGGGCAGGCGTTCACCGGCCCGATTGCTCTTCATGCGGATCAGCTCGCCATGGAGTGAGACCGTGCCGGAAGAGGGGGTTTCCAGCAGATTGATACAGCGTAGAAAGGTCGACTTCCCCGAACCCGAGGAGCCGATCAGGGAGATAACATCCCCCTTGCGGGCCGTCATATCGATGCCCTTGAGCACTTCGTGGGTGCCAAAATACTTGTGCAGTTCACGAACTTCCAGTGCGGCAACGTCGCTCATCCATTACAACCTTGTCTGTCCCTAGACGCCGCTACGGCGTGACTCCACCATCGCGGATTTAACAAAAAGTTAACCGATGGCAACCTTCAGCGAAAATATCATTCAGGTAGTTAAAAAACAATACAGAACCGAGGTATTTAGTGGTTTATCTGTATTTTTATTGGCCTTGGCGGTATTTTTCAGCACTTTGTCTGCATAAAATCCGCTTTGCGCCATCTCTGAGATACCGCCTTTTTATACCCGGAACGCACCAGTAGCAAGAAGATTCAGCCTTTTCAGTCAGAAGCCATTCAGAGTCACTTTATTCACCCCGCCTCGGCCGAACAAAACGCACTTTTTTCTGAATGGAATTGATTTTATTGACGATGACGACCCGAGACTAGAGGGCCTAGGGAAGGCGGCCTCGCCATGCAAAAGTAACAAACCGATAAAAAAAGGGTCGAATGAAGCATACAAACTCATGGATTTATGACTCTTGGCCAATAAGTAGTGGTAATGTGTCGTTTTCCCAGTTTTGTGACCGAGGCCCCAATGTTGCTGAATGTGTTGCTGATCCTGCTGCCGCTGGTGATTGGCTATCTTGTCCCCCTCTCCTCCACCCGGCTCATCAAGCTGATCAATCAGTCGCTGGGCAAGATGGTCTATCTCATCCTGTTCCTGATGGGGCTGGGGCTGGCCTATGTGGAGAACCTCGGCAGCAACCTGGCGGTGATCTTCAAGGTGGCCGGGGTGATGCTGGCCGCCATCACCGCCTGCAACCTGCTGGCACTCTGGTGGCTGGACAGACGCAGCCCCCCCACCCATGAGGCGAGCGACGCCAAGATGCTGAGCAAGCTGCATCTGTTGTGGGAGTCCCTCCAGCTCTGCTTCGTGGTGCTCGGCGGCGTGCTGCTG
>NZ_CDBZ01000118.1:10902-11638 GCF_000819985.1 Aeromonas media
GCTCGGCGGCGTGCTGCTGGGGCTGCTGGTGGACTTGCGCGCCCTGCCCATCGACAAGTGGAGCGAGTGGGCCCTGATGCTGCTGCTGCTGCTCATCGGCATCCAGATGCGCAACTCCGGCATGCGGCTGCGCCAGATCCTGCTCAACCCCTGGGGCATGAAGATAGCCGCCACCGTCATCCTCAGCAGCTGGCTCGGCAGCCTGCTGGCGGCCCAGTTGCTGGGGATGCCCTCTAGCCACGCCCTGGCGCTCGCCTCCAGCTTCGGCTGGTATTCGCTATCGGGCATACTGGTGGCCGACAAGCTGGGGCCAGTGCTCGGCTCCGCCGCCTTCATCAACGATCTGGGACGCGAGCTCATCGCCATCCTCATCATTCCGGTGCTGATGCGTCGCCACCCCTCTGCCGCCATCGGCTACGGCGGCGCCACCGCGCTGGACTTCACCCTGCCGGTCATCCAGAAATCCGGCGGCATCCAGGTGGTGCCGGTGGCCATCGTCTCGGGCTTTATCCTGAGCCTGCTCGGTCCCATCCTGATCCTGGGTTTCCTCGCTATCTGAGCCTGGATAAACCACCCAGGCGAAAAAAAGCCCGGCAGCAGTGCCGGGCTTGTTGTTGGTTCAGGGGCGCGCCATCTCTAGGTTCGCCACTGGCCGCCGCTCATCACCCTCTCGATGGCGAGGCTCCCCGGCGCTATCAGCAGCAGATCTGCATCCTGCCCCACCCCTATCACCCCC
>NZ_CDBZ01000119.1:0-7553 GCF_000819985.1 Aeromonas media
TCGATTTAGCGGCGCTTACGAGCCAAATCAATAACCGGTCATTCACATCCTTTTATAGTTTTCGGGCTTACAACATAGAAAGAAAACAAAAAGGAAATATGTGATGAAAAAAGTCCTTCCTCTCCTGATCGCAGCCGCTTTTGCTTCCCCCGCCGTCCTGGCACACCAGGCCGGCGACATTCTGGTGCGTGGCGGTCTGGCCTTTGTCTCCCCCCAGACCAGCAGTGACGACGTCCTCGGCACCGGCGAGCTGGATATCGACAGCAACATGCAGCTGGGGCTGACCCTCTCCTATATGCTGACGGACAACTGGGGCGTCGAGCTGCTGGCGGCGACCCCCTTCTCCCACTCGGTGTCGACCCCGGGGCTGGGTGAGGTCGCCAAGGTCAAGCACCTGCCGCCGACCCTGATGGCGCAGTACTATTTCGGTGATGCCAACAGTAAGGTGCGTCCTTATGTCGGTGCCGGTATCAACTACACCACCTTCTTCGATGAAGAGGGCCGTGGGGCCCTGGCGGGCACGGATGTGAGCGTCGACTCCTCCTGGGGGTTGGCGGGTCAGGTGGGGCTGGACATGGCGATCAATGACCGCTGGTTCGTCAACGCCTCCGCCTGGCTCATCGACATCGACACCGACGTGCACACCGCAGTGGGCACCATCAATACCTCCATCGATCCGGTTGCCTTCATGTTTGGCGTCGGCTATCGCTTCTGATGACAGGGTTGGCCGCCTCAAGGCCATGACAACCAAGCATGTCTCTTTGGCCCGGCTCTGTTCGGGCCCTTTTCTGTCTGGCTCGGGGCAATAACTGTGATCCGGCCCCTCATAGTGTCACTTATTGCTCTTCCATTGCCTCGGCGTGCCGATAGCCTCTGCGTTAACCCCTTTATTTCCCAACGAGTGAGGATGTCTCCATGGGTTTATCTATCGTGCAGCGGATCATCGCCGGATTTGTGCTGATGTTGCTGCTGCTGGTTCTGCTGGGCTTCATCAGTATTCTGAAGATCCGGGGGATCAATGAGGGACTGTCCCAGGTATCGGATCGTGCCACTCCCCTGGTGATCGCCGTCGCCGGGCTCAAGGGGGCACTGCAGGACAGCAACCGCTGGGTGCTGACCTACAGGACCAGCGAGGATGCCACCCAGTTGCCGCAGCTGGCCAGCCAGTTCAAGGCGCAGCAGGCGCGCTTCGTTGCCCAGAGCAAGGAGATGGCCCGCTTCAACGATGTGGCCGAGGCGGGCGAGCGCTTTCGTCAGGTCGATGGGGCCACCCGGGAGTTCTACGGTCTGGCGGATCAGGTGCTGAGCCAGCATGGTCAGTGGATAGCCGCCCTCGATCGCCGTCATGAGCTGGAGCTGGCCTTTATCAGGCTGGAAGACACCTATCAGTGGGCCGCCGATCTGCTGTTGCAGCAGACCGCCAGCAAGCGTTCCATGCGCAACAAGGCCGAACTCATCACCTCCGGCATCGCCCGGGATCTGAAGAACATCCGTCGGGCAGACGCCAAGACAGATCTCAACGAACTGGAGAAGGTGCTCGCCAAGGATATCGAGATGGCGCGCAAGCGGCTCGAGCGGGTGCTGGTGCCCGATGACGTGAGGCAGCGCTTCGTCGTCAATCTGGACAGGATGCAGGAGCTGGCGCTCGGCCCGCAGGGACTGCTGGCCACCATGCGCAATGCCCAGCAGCTTGCCGCCTCGCTGCAAACCTTGAATCAGCAGCTCGACACCAGTCTGGTCAACAGCCTGGCGCTGCTGGACGAGATGGGCAAGTCGGCGGGCAGCATCGCCAGCCAGAGCCGGATCGGGGCCGATGACGCCGTCAGCAGTGCCAGCCTCTGGATCCTGATCGTTTCCGCCATCTCCGCCGCCGCCGCGCTCATCATCGGTTACACCACGGCCCGCAGCATACAGCGTCCGCTGCAGCTGATCGATCGGGCGCTGGATCGCATGGCCACCGGGGACATGACCCGGCGCATCGACTACCAGAGCCGCTGTGAATTCGGCAGCCTGACCCGTTCCATCAACACCCTGGCGGACAAGACGGGGGAGCTGCTCTCCCAGATCAACGCCGGTTCCCGCCATCTGGTGGAGGAGGCGAGCCGCGCCGCCGAGATAAGCGAGCGCGCCATGTCCAGGGTGCAGGATCAGAAGAGCCAGACCGACCAGGTGGCCGCCGCCATCACCGAACTGGAGGTGAGCGCCACCGAGGTGGCCCGCTCCACAGATGGCACCAAGCGCGAGGTGGATCTGGCCGACGAGGAGGCACGCGCCGGTCGCAAACAGGTGGCGACCACGCGCCGGATCACCGAACAGCTGGCTGGCGCCATGGAGGAGGCGGTCGGCATCACCCACAAGCTGGGGGAATTCAGCAACAACATCGGCAGTATTCTGGACGTGATCCGCAGCATTGCCGAGCAGACCAACCTGCTGGCACTGAATGCGGCCATCGAGGCAGCACGGGCCGGTGATGCTGGTCGCGGCTTTGCGGTGGTGGCGGACGAGGTCAGGGCGCTGGCGAACCGGACCCAGACCTCGACTGAAGAGATCCAGGCCATGATCGAAAACCTGCAGAGCTCCAGCAAGCAGGTGATGGAGGTGATGGGACGCAGCCAGGAGCAGACCCAGGGTTGCGTGTCACAGACCCGGGCCATGGATCAGGCGTTGCAATCCATCGCCGAGCGGATGAGTGCCATCAAGTCGATGGCGGATCAGGTCGCCCATGCGGCCCAGGAACAGATCTCGGTCAGTCAAGGGGTGGCCCGTCATATCGCCGGCATTGCGGACGTGGCCTACGAGACCGAACGGGAGGCCCGTGAATCGGCAGGCAGCAGTGAAGTACTGGCGGATCTGGTCGCCAAACAGCAGCAATTGATCGCTCATTTCAAGGTGTAGGAGGACTTATGGCTAACAAGTGGATCGGGGCCCTGAGTCTCCTGTTGTGTGGCCAGCTGATGGCCAGCGAGCTGGTGATCGAAAGCTGGCGGATCGATGACAAGGCCCTGTGGGAGGAGAAGATCATCCCCGCCTTCGAGGCCGCTCATCCGGGCATCCAGGTGAGCTTCAACGGGGTGCAGAACGTCGACTACATGCCGACGCTCTGGGCCAGTTTGAAGGAGGGCAAGGCCGGGGATCTCATCACCTGCCGCCCGTTCGATGACTCCCTGGCCCTGTTCAAGGCGGGTCATCTGGCGGAGCTGAGCGAGATGGCCGGGATGGAGAACTTCCCGAGCTTCGCCCAGTCCCCCTGGCAGACAGACAGCGGCGCCCAGACCTTCTGCGTGCCCATGGCTTCCGTCATTCACGGCTTCTTCTACAACAAGCAGATCTTCAGCGAGCTGGGGCTGGCCATGCCCCAGACCCGGGACGAGTTTTTCGCCGTGCTCGACAAGGTGAAGGCGGATGGTCGCTATGTGCCGCTGGCCATGAGTGGCTCCGAGAGCTGGGTCGCCTCCGAGCTGGGCTTCCAGAACATTGGCCCCAACTACTGGAAGGGGGAGGATGGCAGGCTGGCGCTGATTGGCGGCCAGGAGCGGCTCGACAACCCGCAATACGTCAAGGTGTTCGAGGAGCTGGCCCGCTGGCGTGCCTATCTCGGCGAGGGGGGCGAAGGCCGTGACTACGCCACTACCAACGAGCTGTTCACCTCCGGCAAGGCTGCCTTCTATGCGGCCGGCTCCTGGGAGATAGCCCCCTTCACCGGCAAGGTGGACTTCGGTGTCATGCGCCCCCCTGTGGCAAAGCAGGGTGACGGTTGCTTCTTCACCGATCACACCGACATCGGTATGGGGATGAACCCGGCCAGCAAGAACAAGGAGGCCGCCATGACCTTCCTGCAGTGGCTGACCACCTCCCAGTTTGCCGAGCTCTATACCAATTCGTTGCCGGGGTTCTTCTCCCTCTCCAACCACTTCTTCGAGGCCACCAACCCGGCGGCCAAAGAGATGATGGAGTGGCGAGATCAGTGTGACTCTACCATCCGGGTCGCCACCCAGATCCTCTCTCGCGGCACCCCCAAGCTGGGGGATGAGCTGGCCGAGGTGAGTCAGAGTGTGCTGCTCGGCACCATGGCGCCGCAAGCCGCCGCCGACCGGCTGGAGCAGGGGCTGAAGGGTTGGTATGCCCCGCATCAGGGCCAGCAGGCCAAGGCCGTGGACTGCCAATGCACGGCTCCCGCCGCCGTCTCTGCCGCGCCCGCCACGGTTGAGGCTTCCGTTGCTACGCCATCCGCGGCCATCTCGACCGCGCTGAGCGCGTCCCCCGTGTCTGCGGCTGTGGCTCCCTCGGCTGCTGCCGCGACCGACGTCGAGCAGGCGCTGGCCAGCGAGCTGGAAGCGCCGCAGCCCTGAAGGGCTGCACCATGAAAAAAAACGGGAGGCATCAGTCTCCCGTTTTCATTTGCGCCAGACGGCTATGGCTGGTGAGTCCAGCGGCACAGGCTGCCGATACGTGCCACCGGGACGAAACCCAGGGCGCGGTAGACCCGCTGGGCGTGGTAGTGCTCGTCGGCCACTATGATGAGCTGCCTGGCTCGCTCGAACCCCTGACGGGCGACCTGGCTCAGCAGTTGACGGCAGAGGCCCCGGTTTCGCCAATCCTGATGGGTACGAACCAGCTGGAAGCGCCCCATGGTGCCGGTGAAGAAGAGGCCGCAACTGGCGACCAGGCGACCCTGATGCCAGATCCCCCACCACTGTCCCAGTCCATCGGCGATCATGGCCTGATAGAGGTCGCGCCGTGACTGCAGGTAGGCGAGGTAGCTCTCCTCCTCATGACCTGGGTCCCTGTCATCGAGCTCCAGGGTCAGCCAGTCATCCCAGTCGGCAGGGGTGAAGGGGCGGGCCGGGGCGAGGTCCTGGTCGCTCGGTGTCTGCCAGCTGGCGGCTTCCAGTGCCAGCACCACGCACTCCATGTATTGGTATCCCGCCGCCACGAAGCCGGCGACCCGGCTGTTCTGTCCCTCGGCCAGCGGCCACTGGAAGGTGCGATGGCGGATCCTGGGATCCTGGCCGATCAGCTTGTCGAAGCTGGCTTCGAGCCAACCCTTGTCACGGTCGCTGGGGGGCGTGGGGAGCAGCAGATAGTTGCCGAAGTAGTAATCCGGGGCTGTCGGGGTGCGCACTGTCCAGAACCCTTCATGGTCCCTCACCTCGCCCTGATAGCGATCGAACAGCAAATCGGTGGCAAAACCGGGGTGATCTTCCATGACAAGGCTCCTGCAAATGCTTGAATTGATTATCGGCAGGGAGGGGGAGAAGTTAAAAAAAGGCCGGGAAACCCGGCCAAACAATCACACGCAGATTCAGAACGTCCAGGACGATCCGCCCGCATCATAGCGTGCCTGAGGACATTTTGGGATGGGGCCGCTCGCGACTTGGGTTGAATTGCAAAATAAAAAAAATCGCTTATCCCGCCTTCGTGGGTAAATCGAGGTTGACTTTGAGCCGTTTTCTCATAAAGATAGAAAGACGTTTAGACGTCCAAACATCCGTTTTGACGTACAGGAATCGGTTGTAGGACAGGGAGAGAGCAGATGGGATTTCACAGCGCGCGTCAGGTTGAGGCACTCAACCAGAGTCTGGCTGACTTGGGTAACAACATTTCGGTCAGTTTCGAGTTTTTCCCCCCCAACAGCGAAGGGATGGAGAACACCCTCTGGCAATCCATCGAGCGACTGCAGGTGCTGGAACCCAAGTTTGTCTCCGTGACCTATGGCGCCAACTCGGGCACCCGGGATCGCACTCACAAGGTGATCAAGGACATCAAGGAGCGCACCGGCCTCATCGCCGCGCCGCACCTGACCTGTATCGATGCCAGCCGCGACGAGCTGAGAACCATCGCCCGTGACTACTGGAACAGCGGCATTCGCCACATAGTGGCACTGCGTGGTGACTTGCCCCCCGGACTCGACAAGCCGGACATGTATGCCACCGATCTGGTCGCCCTGCTCAAGTCCGAGGCCGACTTCGACATCTCGGTTGCCGCCTATCCGGAAGGCCACCCCGAAGCCAGGAGCGCGCAGTCTGACCTGCTCAACCTCAAGCGCAAGATAGATGCCGGTGCCAACCGCGCCATTACCCAGTTCTTCTTCGATGTGGAGACCTACCTGCGTTTTCGTGATCGCTGCGCCGCCATCGGCATCGATGCCGAAATCGTGCCGGGGATACTGCCGGTCTCCAATTTCCAGACCCTCAACAAGTTTGCCGGCTTTACCAACGTGAAGATCCCGCGCTGGATGCATCAGCGGTTCGAGGGGCTGGATAACGATCAGATGACCCGCAACATGGTGGGGGCCAGCATCGCCATCGACCAGGTGCGGGTGCTGAGCCAGGAAGGGGTGAAGGATTTCCACTTCTACACCCTGAACCGATCCGAGCTGACCTACGCCATCTGCCATACCCTGGGAGTGAGGCCGAAAGGCCAGGCCTGATCCCCATCAGCCCATATCCGCTTCGGCAGTGGATAGACCTCATTTCAGCCAGCCTTGATCCCCCGATGCACCGCACCGGGGGATTGTTTTTCAGGGCATGATGCAGGTGATCCCTGTTGCGGATATACCGCTTCGCTCACCATCGTTCAGGCTTGCGTCTGCCTGCCGTCCTAGTCGGAACGTATTTTCCAATCTACCCAACCAGAGCCCATTTAGTCGTCAGCACACCATTTGGGAGACGTAAACCATATTCTTCACCCCGCCTGTGGAGGGTCATCTGGCTATTCTGCGTCATCGTACAGCGCCAGAGTGGCATCCCTCATGACCTCCGGCTGTGATGCCGGAACCGGGTGTCGTCCGCCAGCCGGATTGGTTTGCCTGCTTGACGGACTCGCCGAAGGCGTCGCACGGTTCGCAGGCTCAGCCTTCCATAAAGAGATCGTTGATGTTGGTGGCCAGCGGCGAGCCGCCGAGAACGCAGACAAACCAGCAGCAACCAGCTCTTCGGCTGGCCGGTGTACTCCTGACCTGGCCAAAAGACAGCATAAATGACTGGGCATTGTGTGATCCTCATTGCAAAGCGGGGCGGGAGGCTTGCCTATAATGGCGCCGGATTTTCTCAATCGGAGCCGAAGGGATGCCGGTCTTCATCGATGTGGAGTATGTGCATGACTGGTGCCTGTTCGTGGTGCTCTCGGATGGCACTACCGGGGTGCTGGACCTGACCCCCTGGCGCAGCCAGCCCCTGTTTGCCGCCATTGACACCGAGCGTCGCTTCGCCCGGGTCTTCATCAATCGCCGCCACCAGCTGGAGTGGCCTGGAGGTTTCACCCTGTCGGCCCAGGAGGTCTATCACCTGATCAAGCCCATCGACGAGCGCGACGCCTTCCACGATCGCAATACGCATTGAGCCTCGCCTGCTAACGCGTTGAGTCAGGTAACGTTTTCAGTCACAGACCCGCTTTGGCGAGGCCGCTATCATGGCCCCAGGGTGGCGTATTTTGCGCCAGCACCATCACAGCGGGAAGATAACAATGAAACAAGGAAGGTTGCGCCATGGCGGCCTGATCGGGGCCGCCTTGTTACTGACAGCGTGCGGCAGCGGCGGCGGGGGCTCCAGCAG
>NZ_CDBZ01000119.1:7648-36181 GCF_000819985.1 Aeromonas media
GATCTGCAGGGGATCATCGACAGCCTGGACCACATCAAGAGCCTCAACGTCAACGCCATCTGGCTGACCCCTGTGTTCGACTCCTGTGCCGGTCAGGCCGGGGACGATCGGCTGGATGCCACCGGCTACTTCGCCTGCGACTTCTTCAACGTGGACCCGAACTTCGGCAGCAATGCCCAGTTGAAAAAACTGGTCGAGGCAGCCCATCAGCGTGGGCTGCATGTCTTCCTGGACGGTGTGTTCGGCCACGTCAACCGGGTCGGGGTGAGCAAGCCTTCGCCGGAGGGGCGTCTGCCCGCCCTCAAGAGTGGCGGCGCCGGTTATCCGGGCCAGCTGGTGGATTATGGCAAGCCCGAGAGCCTCGCCTACTTCAAGGAGGTGGCCCGCTACTGGGTCGAGCAGTACGGCATCGACGGCTGGCGCCTCGATCAGGCCTATCAGCTAGGGCTGGACGAGTGGCGCGCCATTCGCAGCGAGGTGGAGCAGGCCAGTGCGGCGCGCAAGGCCGCCGGCCAGCAGTGGGGCACTCTCGGCTACATGGTGGGGGAGGTGTGGAAGGGGGCTGACGACATCCGTAACGAGGCCTACGGCAGCAGCGACAACCCGGCGCTCTCCTCTGCGTTCGACTTCCCGCTGCGCTACGGCTTGGTGCAGGCGCTGGCGGTGGAGGAGTCCGGCAAGGGTGGCCAGGGGGCCAGCGTGCTCGATGCCAGCTGGAACAAGATGGAGAACTACCCGGATCACGCCATGCCTAACCTGATGCTGGGCAACCACGATCTGGTGCGTTTCGGGGATCTGCTGGAGCGCGGCAACTTCAATCCGGCGGACTACTGGCAGCGTCACAAGGCGGCCTTCAGCTTCCTGGCGGCACGCTCCGGCCCTATCACCCTCTATTACGGCGAGGAGTTTGGCGACGAGGTGCCGGGCTTTGCGGCCCAGGTGGGTGGCGACTGTGCGGCCCAGGGGCTGTGTGACGATCACGTGGCCCGCAGCGACGGCAAGGTGCCCGGTGTCACCGGCTTTGCCCCGAGCAGCGAGCAGGCCGAGCTCAAGCAGTGGCTTGGCCAGCTGTTGGCCCTGCGTGCCGCCCACCCCGCCCTCTATCAGGGGGAAAGGATCAAGCTGGTGGCCGAGGGCAGCGTCTACGGCGACATCAAGCAGACGGCGGCGGAGCAGATAGTCTACCTGCTCAACGTCTCCACCACGCCCCAGAGCTATGCCGTGCCGGTTGGCAAGCTGCGCAGCGGCAGCGCCCTGGTGGATCTGCAGAGCGGCGAGCGCCTGGCCATGGGGGGCAGCAGCCTGACGGTGGACTTGCCCCCCCTCAGTGGTCGCTTCCTGCAGTTGCAATGACGCCTGTCCCATCACAAAGAGGGCCCCAGCACGGGGCCCTCTTTGTTTATGGTCGATCAGGGGCGCTCTGCCCCCGGTTCTCCAGCCGTTGCCGGAAGGCCCTGGCCAGGCGTTCATAGAGATCCCTGGCCTCTCTGTCTTCGATGTCGCCACGGATCCAGGGGTTGTCGATGATTTCCAGCAGCACGCAGCCCTGGCCCTGCTGGCGCAGATCCACCCCGAACAGGCCGTTGCCGAGCTGGTGCACGGCACGGCGGGCGGTCTGCAGCACCCGTTCCGGCACTTCGGTGAGCGGCAGCGCCTCGATCCGGCTCATGTCGAGGGGGTGCTTGCGGCGGCGGATACGGTTGCCGGGCTCCGGCCGGTAGCGGCGGCAGGCGAACAGCGGCGAGCCGTCGAGAAAGCCGATGCGCCAATCGAACTCGGCGGGGATCCGGCTCTGCACCAGCAGCAGGGCGGAGCGGCCCAGCCCCTCGTCCAGCAGGCGGGCGAGCTGGGTCTCGTCGCTGGCCATGGCGAGATCACGGCCCTGGGCACCGTCGGGCACCTTCACCATCAGCGGCAGGCCGAGGCGCTGCACCAGCTCGTCCACCTGGTGGCGGCCACGGCGGGTCACCACCATGGTGGGCGGCATGGGCACGCCGCTGCGCACCATCAGCTCGTAGAGGTAGAGCTTGTTGCTGCAGGCGAGGATGGCGCGGGAACTGTCGATCACCGGCATCTTGAGCTGCTCGGCGCGGCGGGCAAATTCGAAGGTGTAGTGGCCCACTGCGGTCTCGGCCCGCAGCCAGAGGGTGTCGAACTCCGGCAGCCGCTCGATGGCGGAGGGCGCCAGAATTTCGGCCTGGATCCCCTGGGCGGCGGCGGCCTGGATGAAGCGCTCGATCGCCAGGGCATCGCTGCTGGCCCGGCCATCGTTCTGATCCATCAGGATGGCGAGCTGATAGAGCGGCGCCGTCTGCTCCTCGTCCCCGGTACCGACCAGGGCCTGGGCGTGCTGCAGCATCAGCTCCCGCTCTCGCGGGCTCAGCGCCAGGGGGGAGAGGCTCTGCTGCTGGCGCACCGACCAGCCGTGACGGCCTCGTTTCAGCGTCAGCTCTTGCAGCGGCAGCTGGTTCAGGCCGTAGTAGTAGCGGGACAGCCCCGCCAGCTCGCTTTGTTCGCACTGGCCGAAGATGGCGCGCACCCGGATCCTGTCCTCGCTCTGGCGGGCCAGCCAGCCCTGCAGCTTGCGCCACAGCTTGGCCGGTGGCTGCTGGGGTTGCTGCCGGCTGATGGCCTGCAGTCCCGGCAGGCAGTGGTGGCTGCGGGCCTGGGCCAGCAGGGAACAGTAATAGCCCGCACTCAGGTGCTCTAGGCTGCGGCAGAGATTGATGATGCGGGGACGGCCGCCAGTGGTCGGCACGCCGTGTTGCAGATAGGTGCGGGCGGTCAGCAGATAATCGGCACGGCAGGGCCAGTCGCCCGGCTCGTCGACGATGACATAGGTACTCATATTTTCGGCTCCACAGAAAGGACTGCCTGAAAAGGCAGGATCCCCAGTGGGCTTCGATGCACCGACAAGCACGACAATGGCGCGAGGGGAAACAAGAGGTTACAGTGCCTAATATTCTGCCTTGGTAACTTGTGATACAAGTCGCATTTCTGGTGCTGAGGATAAATAACCGAACAAGGACTCCCCGTGTTGACCGTGCGCGCGGCCCGAACCGATGATCTGGGCGCCATCGTGAAGCTGGAACGCTACTGTTTTCCCCCCGAGGTCGCCTTCGGCCGCAGCCGCTGGCACTACCTGCTCAGCCACGCCAGGGGGCGCACCCTGCTGCTGCTGGATGAGAAGGCGCAACTGATGGGCTACCTCAGCGTGCTGGAGCACAGGGGCTGGAACAGGCTCATCATCCAGACCCTCGCCATTCGCTGGACGGTGCGCCGCCAGGGTTGGGCCCGGCGCCTGCTGGAGCAGGTGATCCGGGAGGGCCGGGAAGCGGGCTGGGGGGCTATCCGGCTCGAGGTCGCCGATGCCAACCCCGAAGCCCAGACCCTCTACCATGGGCTGGGGTTTCGCCCCAGGCTCAGGCTGCCGGATTACTACGGCCCGGGCCAGCATGCGCACCGGCTGGTGCTGGCGCTGAAGCAGGCTTGAGAGAGGAGAGAGGATGAGCCGCGACAACTGCCTCGCCACCGCCTTCGGGGTCAGCATGAGCCGCGCTGCCTCGACATCGAGGGGCCGCCATGAGCTGTGACGACGGTCTGGCCACCACCTTCGGGGTCAGCATGAGCCGCGCTGCCTCGACATCGAGGAGCCGCCATGGACTGTGACGACTGCTTGGCAACAGCCCTCAGGGCCAGGCTGGGGCGCTGCCCGCTCTGCGCCATCCAGACGCTCGTCATCGGCTTGGTGGGCTGGCTGGTCTGGTGGTGGTGTGGCGCCGACACCTCGGTCAACGCCCTCACCGGCCTGCTGTTTGCCCTGGGGGGCAGCGGCCTGTTGCTGCTGCATCTGGCGGTGTTTATCTGGCGAAAAGCGACGGGCCGCGAGTTGGATGATGAATGAATTCTTTTTGTTTCAACAAGATAAATCACAATGGAGGTTCAGATGATCGCAATGGTAACGGGCGCCTCGTCCGGGTTTGGTGAGGCCATCAGCCGTCTGCTGGTGAGCGCGGGTTACAGGGTGATAGGCACCGGTCGCCGCGCTGAGCGGCTGGCCGCCCTGGCCGGCGAGCTGGGTGAACAGTTCCTGCCGCTGGCGTTCGACGTGCAGGACAAGGCGGCCACCCGCGCCGCCATCGCCGGGCTGCCGGCCGAGTGGCGCGAGGTGGATCTGCTGGTGAACAACGCCGGACTGGCGCTCGGGCTTGAGCCCGCCCACAAGGCGGATCTCGAAGACTGGGAGCAGATGATCGCCACCAACATCAGCGGCCTGACTCTGCTCACCCGCCTGCTGCTGCCGGGCATGGTGGCGCGCAATCGCGGTCACGTGGTCAACATCGGTTCCATCGCCGGCACCTATCCCTATCCGGGCGGCAACGTCTATGGCGCCACCAAGGCGTTCGTGAAGCAGTTCAGCCTGAACCTGCGTGCCGATCTGGCGGGCAGCGCGGTGCGCGTCACCAATGTGGAGCCTGGCCTGTGCGGCGGTACCGAGTTCTCCAACGTGCGCTTCCACGGTGACGACGCCAAGGCGGCCACCGTCTATCAGGGGGTGCAGGCCATCCAGCCGGAGGACATCGCCAATACCGTGCTCTGGGTCAGTCAGCAGCCCGCTCACGTCAACATCAACAGCATAGAGATCATGCCGGTGGCCCAGACCTTCGGCCCGCTGCAGATCAGTCGTCGCTGAACCCCGTCTCGCCGGGATGAGAAGAGGTACCCCTGGGTGCCTCTTCTCGCTGCTGTCCTGTCGTTCTTCCCCGCCTGCCCTCGTCTGGCGTCATCCACCCTCTATCCCAGATCGCTGCCAGCGAGTGGTCAAGTTGGCCTGCAACTTGCTGAGTCATGGCTATTGGCGGGGAGTGTCTCCCCCGGACGCCGGCTCGGCCGGCAGCAGCGTGGAGCCTTCATGGATATCAAACCTTATGGTCAGCAACTCGCCCAGAGTGCGTCCCACAGCCGTGCCCTGGCCACCCTCAGTGGCGATGACAGCCAGCAGGGGAGCTGGGATCAGCAGGTCAGCCTCTCCAGCCAGGTGCTGACCGGCAAGGCGCAGCAGGTACTGACTTACGAGCATCTGGCCAGAAGCGGCAAGAGCGCCTCCCTGGCCGGGAGCGCCAGCAATACGGTGGTGCAGCAGCTGGTGGACAAGGCACTCGGCTTCGATCGCAAAAAATTTGACGATCTCGAGAGCCAGATCAAGGGGGTGGCCGACGACAAGACGCTCTCGGCCGAAGAGCGGGAGACCCAGACCCGGGCCCTGACCGAGCAGCGTGATGCCATGCTCAAGGCGGCCATGGACAGGCTCACCGGCAAGTCGTCCAGCGGGCAGAGTACCCAGGCCTGATATCACCGACTCGAACGGCAATCTTTGGTGCCAGCCGGGCAAGATGTTGCCCCGGATGCCGGGGAGGGATGAAGCAGGGAGCGCCAGTGCCCTCCCTGCCGTAGAGGGCGTGCCTCAGGGCTTTGGCACTATCCCTATGGCGATGGCCGTGGTCTGGACCGCCTTGATCTGATCCCCCTTCGCGATCAGGGCGAACTGGGCCGGATCCTTCACCTTGAGGGTGAGGGTATTGTCCACGCCCTTGACCCTGATGGTCTGCTGCGCCTTGTCGACGTCGATGACGTCGGCATAGATGGTCACCTGCATGCCGGCACCGGCGCCCGGTTGCTCACCGGCGGCCGCCTTGCTCCCGTCTACTTCCACCACCCGTTTTCTCACCCCGGCGGTGCCCTTGAGCAGCTCGAGATCCAGCAGTTGCAGGTAGCGCAGCGCCACCACGTCCCCCACCTTGAGATTCTGGAGGTTGGTCACCTCTTCTCCGGCAACCAGATCGAAGGTCTTGCCTTCGGCATTCTTCAGGCTGACCTTGCGGGTCGCGAGATCGATGGCGGTAACGGTCGCCTCGGCTTTCACCTCTTCGGCCAGGCTGGCCTGGCCCGGGGTGACGGCCACATTGGTGGTGACCTCGGCGGCCTGTATCAGGGGATTGACACAGAGAGTGAGCACTCCTGCGATCCATGCGTGCTTCAGTTTCATGATTAGACCCTATGGCTGGAAAACAGAACCCCGTGAGAGGCGTCAGGATGACGACATGGCGCGGCGCCATGATGGAGCAGGGGAGTGACCCCTTCTCCAGTGACACCATAGCAAAGTCACACCTGAGTACCATCATGCCGAAGGAGGCGGATCACCATTTTGATGGCTTGCTCCCGTTTTTTGACCCGATGGGCCGGCTGGCGCACAATCCTCCTGCATGCATTCAATCGAGGGCTCTGCCGTGTACAACTTCCAATATGCCAATCCTACTCGCATCTGTTTCGGGGAGGGCCAGATCGCCACATTGCCGGAGCTTGTCCCTGCAGGCAGCCGCCTGCTGGTGCTCTACGGCGGCGGCAGCATCAAGCAGAACGGTGTCTATGAGCAGTTGACCCAGGCGCTGGCGGGAAGGGAGTGGCTGGAGTTTCCCGGTATAGGTGCCAACCCTCAGTACGATCAGTTGATGGAGGCGGTGGCTCTGGTCAAGCGCGAGCGCATCGACTTCCTGCTGGCGGTGGGCGGCGGATCCGTAGTGGATGGCACCAAGTTCGTGGCGGCGGCGGCCTGCTTCGAGGGGGAGGACCCCTGGGAGATCCTGCTGGACAAGGCACCGGTCAAGGCGGCCTTGCCGCTCGGCTGCGTGCTGACCCTGCCAGCCACTGGATCCGAGAGCAATCCGGCCGCCGTGGTGAGCCGGGGGGAGGCCAAGCTCTCCTTCTACAACCCGTTGGTGCTGCCCCGGTTTGCGGTGCTGGATCCCACCACCACCTACAGCCTGCCGCCGCGCCAGGTGGGCAACGGCGTGGTGGATGCCTTCGTCCACATCCTGGAGCAGTACCTCACCTTCCCGGTGGGGGGCGAGGTACAGGACAGGTTGGCGGAGGGCCTGCTGCAGGTGCTGGTGGACAACGGCCCACGGGCGCTGACGGAGCCCACCAACTACCAGGTGCGCGCCAACCTGATGTGGGCCGCCAGCCTGGCGCTTAACGGCCTCATCGGGCGCGGCGTGCCCCAGGACTGGTCCACCCATGCCATAGGTCATCAGCTCACCGCTCTGCACGGGCTGGATCATGCCCAGAGCCTGGCGGTGGTGCTGCCTTCATTGCTGCGGGAGCAATCGGCCCAGAAGCAGGAGAAGCTGGCCCAGTTCGCCGAACGGGTGTGGCACTCCGGCCGCGAGGACAGGGCGCTGCGCATCGAGGAGGCCATCATTCGCACCGAGCAGTTCTTCCAGCAGATGGGGGTGGGCACCCGCCTCGCCGACTACGGTCTGACAGAGAGCTGCATCCCGGCTATCTGCTCCAACCTCAAACGCTTCGGCCTGACCGCGCTCGGGGAGCAGCAGGATATCGATCCCGACAAGGTAGCCAGGATCCTGTCCCACGCGCTCTAGGCCCCGGCTCCCGAGCTGAAAAGAAAACGCCCCGATTGTCGGGGCGTTTTGTATTCCAGGGCACGGGCAGTCGATCAGGCGCTCTGATCCAGCTCGCGCTCCAGGGCTGCCGCCTTCTGGCGGGCCGGATGGGTATTGAGGCGTTCCCAGTAGGTCTTAAGGTGCGGGAACTGGGCCAGCTGGCCGCTTTGTGCCAGCAGATCCACCAGGAAGGAGTTCATGATGTCGGCGCCGGAGAGGCGATCCCCCACCAGATAGCGGCGGCTTGCCAGCACCTCGTTGAGATAGCCCAGCACCTTGGCGCACTCCGCCTTGGCGTAGTCCGGCAGGAAGCGCATCGGGCTGCCATCTTTTCGCACGAACATGTCCAGCAGCAGCGGCAGGATACCGGAGCTCTCGGCGAAGTGGAGCCACTGCAGGTATTCGGGATAGTCGGGGCTATCGGGGGCCGGCGCCAGCCGCTCGGCCGCATGGCGGGCGAGCAGGTATTCGGTGATGGCACCGGATTCGGCCAGCACGCGGCCTTCGAACTCGATGACCGGCGACTTGCCGAGGGGATGGATGGCCTTGAGCTCGGGGGGCGCGAGGAAGGTGGTGGCGTCGCGCTGGTAGGCCTTGATCTCGTAGGGCAGGCCCAGCTCCTCGAGCAGCCAGATGATGCGTTGGGAGCGGGACTTGTTCAGATGGTGCAGAACTATCATGGGAACCTCGATTCGGTGGCGGGATTGTGTGTACGAACGGGCGAGGCAAGTGGTTCACCGGCAGACAAAAAAGAGCGGGCAGATGCCCGCTCTGTGCTGACTCAGGCTTCCAGCGCTTGATCCAGATCCGCCAGTATGTCTTCGATGGCCTCGATCCCCACCGACAGCCGGATCATCTCCGGTTTGACCCCGGCCTTGGCCTGCTCGGCTTCGCTCAGCTGGCGGTGGGTGGTAGAGGCGGGGTGGCAGGCCAGGGACTTGGCATCGCCGATGTTGACCAGCCGCTTGAAGATCTTGAGCGCATCGTAGAAGCGTACCCCCGCCTCATACCCTTCCTTCAGACCGAAGGAGAGGATGGCCGAGGGACGGCCGCCCATGTACTTCTCCGCCAGCGGATAGTGGGGGTGACCCGGCAGACCGGCATAGCTGACCCAGGCCACCTTGGGGTGATGCTTGAGGTGGTGGGCCACCCGCAGGGCGTTGTCCACGTGGCGCTCCATGCGCAGGCTCAGGGTCTCCAGTCCCTGCAGCAGCAGGAAGGCGTTCATGGGCGCCAGCGCCGCGCCGGTGTTGCGCAGGGGCACGGTGCGTACCCGGCCGATAAAGGCGGCCGGGCCAAAGGCGTCCGTATAGACCACCCCGTGATAGGAGGGCTCCGGCCGGGTGAGCTGGGGGAAGCGTGCGGCGTGATCCGCCCAGGGGAACTTGCCCGAGTCGACGATGACGCCGCCCAGGGAGTTGCCATGGCCGCCCACGTACTTGGTGAGGCTGTGTACCACTATGTCGGCGCCGTGTTCTATGGGTTTGCACAGCACAGGGGTGGCGACCGTGTTGTCGACGATGAGCGGCACGCCACGGGCGTGGGCCACCTTGGCGAAGGCCGCCAGATCGACGATGTTGCCCGCCGGGTTGCCGATGCTCTCGCAATAGACCGCCTTGGTCCTGTCGTCGATGAGGGTGGCGATGGCCTCGGCGCTGTCATCCTTGGCAAAACGCACCTCGACCCCGAAACTCGGCAACATGTGGGCGAACAGGGTGTAGGTGCCGCCATAGAGCTGGGGGGTGGAGACGATGTTGTCGCCGGCGGCGGTCAACGCCTGAATGGCGTAGGTGATGGCGGCGGAACCCGCCGAGACCACCAGCCCGGCTATGCCTCCCTCCAGGGCGGCCATCCGTTGCTCCAGCACATCGTTGGTGGGGTTCATGATGCGGGTGTAGATGTTGCCTGGCACCGCCAGGTTGAACAGATCCGCCCCGTGCTGGGCGCTGTCGAACTCGTAGGCCACCGTCTGGTAGATGGGCACGGCCACCGCCTTGGTGGTGGGATCGTGGGAAAAGCCGTGGTGCAGGGCCAGGGTCGCATCTTTCATCACACACTCCTTGTTGGATGTTGCTGGGTAGCAGTTATAGATGGATAGACGTCCAATCTAGCAGGCCCTGCGCCGATGTAAACCACCCAATCCGGCAAAGCAATGCCAGTGGGGTTGTGATCCTGCTGCGCCCTTTCCCGTCCTGAGTCCTGGCCCATTCAGAGGCGGCGACGATATTCCCTGTCGTCTATCTGGTGCATGTCCCACTGCATCAGGCGGTTGAGCTGCTGCATGGGATCCTCGATCAGGGTCAGTGGGCGAGGCAGGATCCGGCGGAAGTAGCGGCGCAGGATCTGCTGGATCCGGTTCGGTGCATGGGGGGGGGTCTGGCTCATGATGGTGCTCCTGTGCTGTGGTGTTCACGTTCGCCAACAGTATTGAGCTAAAATGAGGAAGTAAAAACTGACAAACTTCATCAAAAGGATTTCCTCTTTTATGCCCAGCAGCCGCCTCTACCAGCAATTTCAACGGCTCGCCCAGCAGCTTGGCTGCGATGAGCGGGAGATCAGCCTCGCCGAGGTGGCGGTTCTGCTCTGTTGCACCCCGCGCAACGCCCGCCTGCTGCTGCGTCGTATGCAGGATCAGGGCTGGCTCAGCTGGTCGGCCGAGGCGGGCAGGGGACGACGTTCCCGGCTCATCCTGCTGGACAATCAGGAGAGCCTGACTCGCCGCCGGCTGCGGGATCTGCTGAGCCAGGGGCAGCTCACCCAGGCGGTGCGGCTTGCGGAAGGGCGGCTGGATTTGCTCACCCCGCTGCTCATCGAGCAGCTCGGCCAGGCCACCCGGGAGGGGCGCCAGATCCTGCGGGTGCCCTACTATCGTCCGCTGCCCCAGCTGTTGCCCACGGATCCCCTGCGCCGCTCCGAAATTCACCTGAGTCGGCAGATCTTCAACGGCCTGACCCGGCGAAATGAGGAAAATGGGGAAATCGAAGGGGATCTGGCTCACCACTGGGAGTGCCTCGGCCCCTGTCACTGGCGCTTCTATCTGAGGCCGGCGGTGCGTTTTCACCATGGCCGCGAGCTGGGGGTGGAAGATGTGATGGAGAGCCTGCATGCCTTGCGCGAGCGCCCGCTGTTCGCCCATCTGGCACGGCTGGAGAGCCCCTGGCCGCGCACCCTGGATATGTATCTCGACAGTCCGGATCCCCTGCTGCCCCATCTGCTGGCGGAGCCGGTGGCGGCGATCCTGCCACGCGAGCTCAAGGAAGAGGCGGGTTTTGCCCTGCAGCCGGTCGGCACCGGCCCCTACAAGGTGGTTGCCAACGATCCCCTGCAGCTGTGCCTCGAGGCCTTCGACGACTACTTCGGCCTGCGGGCTCTGCTCGACGAGATCGATATCTGGATGCTGCCGGAGCTGGCGGAGCGGCTGGAGAGCCACCTGCAGCTGGGGCGCGACAGCCCCGAGCTCGGCACCATGCGCGGCGAGTCGGAGCTGGAATCGGGCTGCTACTTCCTGCTGCAGGACGACAGATCCCCTCCGCTGCAGGATCCCGCTCTGCGCCAGTGGCTGACCCGGCTGCTGAACCCCATCGCCCTGATGGGACGGGTCGCCCCCGAGCTGCAACGGGGCTGGACCAGTGCCCTCGGCTTGCTGCCCCACTGGCGCGAGACACTGCCCGCCGAGGAGCCAAGGCCAGCACGGTTGCCGACCCGGCTGGTGCTGGCCTGTTTCAACCAGCACCTGGAGTTTGAGGAGTGCGCCGGCGCCATGGCCGGCCTGCTAGGGTCGCAGGGAATTGAGCTGGAGGTGCGCACCCTGGATTACGGCCGCTGGGTGAGCGGGACGGACGAGGACGTGGATCTCTGGCTCGGTACCTTGAACCTGGAGCACGAACATGCCTTCGCCCCCTATGCCTGGCTCCAGGGCACCCCCTTGCTGCGCAAGGTGTGGGGCGGCCAGCAGCGTTTGTGGCAGGGATTGACGCAGTGGCGCGCCAGCGGCGCCGAGCCCGGCCCGCGGGCCTTGCTGGCCGAGGTGCAGCGCCGGGGCTGGTTCGTGCCGTTGTTTCACCACTGGCTGGAGCTGGAGAGCCGGGTCGGCGTGCACGGGGTGCGCATGACGGCCCTCGGCTGGTTCGATTTTCGCAGCGCATGGCTCAGACCCGAACAGGGGATGGCGGCAGCGGAAACCGGAGACGGCTCCCACCCGGATGCCGGGACGCTTGAGTCATGAGGGTTGGCGCGCTAGCCTGTGCGCGGTCCCACGACAAGGAGTCGATATCCATGCTGGAAATGCAGATCCAACCCCGTTTTCAAGAGACGGACGCCCTCGGCCATATCAACAACACGGTACCGGCGGTCTGGTTTGAATCGGCCCGTGATCCCCTGTTTCGCCTCTTCTCTCCCGAGCTGGATGTGCACAACTGGCATCTGATCATCGCGGGTTATGCGGTGCAGTTCAAACGGGAACTGTTCTATGGCCAGCAGGTATTGATCAAGACGGGGGTACGGCGCATCGGCACCAGCTCCTTCACGCTCTGGCAGGAAGCCTGGCAGGGCGGCGAGCTGGCGGTGACCGCCGAGACGACCCTGATCCATTTTGACTACCAGACTCGTCAATCCCGTCCCCTGAGCGACGCTCACCGGGAGGGACTGAGGACCTGGCTGGTAGAGAGTTAACCCGGCCTTTGGCCCATCACAGGACACTTATGCGCAATACCCTGATCGCTCTGACCCTGGGACTCTGTTCCCTGCCTTCGCTCGCCACCACCCTGGCCGAGCAGTTCGCCCTGATGGAGAAGGGGGCACAGAGTGCCCTCGATACCCGCCAGTTCAGTCATGACGGGGTAGATATCAAGGCCTGGATCGACGGCGCCCCCGTCATCATCGCCGTGCCCATCCTGAACGAGCAGGGCAAGCAGGAGGGGGAGAGCCGTTACTACTTCAAGGGAGGCAAGCTGTTCGGGGTGAAGGAACCGGCCGCCCAGTTCGCCTTCGATGACCAGGGCAAGCTGACCCGCTGGCTCGATGACAAGGGCCAGCCGGCAGAGTTCGTCAGCAAGATGAGCATGCAGCAGCGCGAAGCCTGGCTCACCCGGCGGGCAGCTGAACTGAGCGCGCTGTTCGTGCCGAGCCAGGCGGAGCAGAAGGCCAGCGAAGGAGGCGCCAAACTGAAGGGGGCGGATCTGGCCCGGTGGCTCTGCAACGACAAGCTGATGGCGCTCGCCAAGGGCGACAAGGTGATCGCCGAGCAGGCGAAACTCAAGACGAGCGAACAGGGCATGAAGGGAGAGGTCTCTCTGCGCCAGGAGAAGGGGTGGCAGGATCTTTGCCTCACCTGCGAGGTGCGGGGTACCCAGGTGACTCGCCTCACCTGGCAGCCGCTGCCGGGCGCCAACAAGCCGCAATAAAAGAACCAGCAAGAGGGGCCCATTACGGGCCCCTTCTCATTCGGATGCTGGCTCCCCCAGCCTTATCCGGGTGAGAGCCTCTACCCGCCGCCACTGTCCGGGATCGAACCAGCGCGCCAGGATCGTCCGTTGCTGTTCGGCACGATCCCGGGGGCGCAGTGGCTCGAGTTCCGCCAGATAACCTGCCAACTGCTGCTCGAACCCTTGCTGGCTCTGCGCCAGCTGGCGCAGCCGATCCACCGCCTCCGGTCCCAGTTGCTCCAGCAGCACGGCGTTCCGCTCGGCGGGGGAGATCTGCTCCAGGCGCTGCAGATCGCCGAGCAGGCGGCCATTGGCCTCGGCCTCCCGAAACCACTGGGGCTGCTCCGCCAGCCAGAGAGCGAGCTCCTCACCGAGTGCCTCCCTGTCAGCGTCGTCGGCCTCCGCCAGTGCCTTGCGGCGCAGGGTCCACTGCTCCATCAGCCGATCTTCGGCAAACAGCTGCTCCTGCTCGGCCGGGGTGAAGCTGCGTTGGCGCAGCTGCTCACGCTCGTCAAACAGCAGTTGCAGGCTGGCGAGGCTGGGATCCGTCGGCACCGTCAGGCTGGACTCCGCCGCCAGGAAGCCCTGATAGCGACTCAGCAGCGGGTCCTCTTCGTCTGTCTCGCCTCGCTCCAGGCGCTGGGCCAGCTGGTGGCGCAGGGCTCCCTGCTCGGGGGTGGCATCCAAGGGTGGCTCCGCACTCGGGCAGAGCGCCAGCACTCCAAGCAGCAGGGTCGGGCACAGCAGTGCCAGTATCAGCACGCCCCTGTTCATAGCCCCAATCCCTGCAGGCGGTTGGCGTGCTGGCGGTACAGGGTCACGGGGTCGGTGTCGAACAGGTGATGGATGCCAAACGACTGGTTCACTTCGTCCAGGTGGTTCATCCGGTAGCCGGTGCCGATCACCTTGCCGAGGTGGCTGCTGCAGACCCCGACCAGGCCGTCATTGGGCTCGCGGAAGAAGGTGCCGGTCAGGGCCAGCGCCGGATCCACCGGATCCAGGATGTTGGTCATGTTGCCGCGCCCGCTCCAGGAGAAGTAGTAGACGCCGTTGGCGGCGCGCAGCGGCCCCTCGCCACAATGCTGGCTGGGAAGCCCTTCCGGATAGCGCTGATTGAAACGCTGGGCACCCGAGCTGGTCAGGGCATCGAGGGAGGCGAGGGGATCCTGGGGCAGGTCGCTGCCGCCGGAGAGCAGCGAGATGACCCCGGAGAGCGCCGAGGCGGCGGCCACCGCCAGCTGCTCGGCTGGCGATCCCGGTTCCACCCTGGCGCGTACCAGATCGGCAATTTCCGAACCCTGGTTGACGCCCCCCACGCTGGTGGCGGAGGCGACCAGCTCGGGGGCGACCGAGGCTACATAGCGAATGGTGGGGCCACCGTGGGAGTGACCGATGAGGTTCACCTTCTCCGCCCCTGTGATGGCGAGCACCTGCTGCACCTGCCTGAGCAACTGTTCGCCGCGCAGCTCCGAACTCTGGGTGGCGGAGACCTGCGCCACATAGACGCGGGCGCCATCCCGGGTCAGCGCCTGGGGGATACCGTAGAAGTAATCGACTCCGAGCAGCTTGTCGAAGCCGAACAACCCGTGCACCAGCACTATGGGGTAGCGGGTCTGGGTATAACCGGCCCCCTGGCCCAGCATGGGCAGGGCGCACAACAGCACCAATAGCCATCTTTTCATCTTCACCATCCTTGTGAAAACCGGCTGCGCTCCGGCAGCCTCCGGCCTCATGCCAGTAGCAGCAGCATGGTAGCTGAACTCATATGTATCTGTGGAGGGGATCACTAAACCGGGGATTGCAGAAAAACCCTACCCATATGGGCAAAAATGCCGCGCCAACTATTCCTTGTGTCCGCCCATCAAATAAGTTAAATAATAATTATTATCATTTAAGTGGCTGAGTCATGACGGTAACCTGGGTGAAGGGATGGGTCGGCGCCACCGACGCGGACAACAGCATGGCGCACTGGAAGGTGCAGACCCTGAGTGGCAATCGCCACTTCGATGCGGGGGAGCACGCCAGGGCGCTCGACCATTATCAGCAGGCCCTGTGGCTGGCCCGTCAGCAGTTCGCCTGCTGGCCGGATGCGGACGAAGCCGTGGCCGCCCTGGTGGTGGCCCACCACAACCTGGCGGATCTGCTGGTGGCCATGACGCTGCCGGACAGGGCCGCCGACATGTTGTGCCATGTCCACGACTGCCTGCTCGCCACCAGCCAGTCTCCCGCAAGCCCGGACCCCCTGCGGGCGGCGGCCCTGCGCCATAGCCGCGGCACCCGCACCGAGCTGCTCGCCTTCGTGCAAAAACACGGTCATCACGACGGCATTTTGCGCTGCCTCGGTCAATGTCAGTGCCAGACCGAGCCCGCCCATCGATTGCATTGAGCCCAACAAGAGAGAGAACGAACATGAGCCATACCCTGCCTGCCCTCGCCTATGCCTATGACGCGCTGGAGCCTCACATAGACGCGCTGACCATGGAGATCCACCACAGCCGTCACCACCAGACCTATATCACCAACCTCAATGCCGCCCTGGCCGAGCTCCCCGAGCTGGCGGCCCTGCCGGTGGACGAACTGCTCGCCCGTTTCGACAGCCTGCCGGTGAGCGTGCAGGGGGCGGTGCGCAATCACGGTGGCGGCCATGCCAACCACAGCCTGTTCTGGCAGGTGATGAGCCCCCGAGGCGGCGGTGAACCGGGCGGTGAGTTGGCCGCGGCGATCGAGCGGGACCTGGGCGGGCTGGAGGCCTTCAAACAGGCCTTCACCCAGGCGGCCCTGAGTCGCTTCGGCAGCGGTTGGGCCTGGCTGGTGGTGGACAAGGCGGGCCACCTGCAGGTGGTGAGCAGCGCCAACCAGGACAGTCCCCTGATGGAGGGGCTGGTGCCCGTTCTGGGGCTGGACGTGTGGGAGCACGCCTACTACCTCAAGTACCAGAACAAGCGTCCCGACTACATAGCCGCGTTTTACAAGGTGATCGACTGGGCCGAGGTGGCACGCCGCTACCGGCAGGCGCTGGTCTGAGCCTTTTCCTTTTTTCTTCCCTCATAAAAAAAAGAGACCCGCCATCAGGCGGGTCTCTTGCTTATGTCTGTTCAGGGGGCGGTGGCCGTCGCCGCACTGGTTGCCGTTGCTGCACTGGTTGCCGTTGCCGCGCTGGTTGCCGTTGCCGCACTGGTTGCCTTGTCGAGCGGCTTCTGCACCGGCGCCACTGAGGGAATCGGCAGGCAGGGCTGGCTGGCCCCTATGGTGCTCAGGGGCTGGCAGGGGATGGGACCACCGATGACGATGGGCTCGCCGAGGAACTTGGGCCCCTTGTCCAGCACGTAGAGATCGAGCAACCCCATCAGGCGGGCGAACACCTCGCGCACCCGGGTCTTGATGCCCTGATAGGCGCTGGGATCCAGGGCATTGAAGCCGACCGCCTCGATGCCGAAGTGGCGGGCGATGAAGATGGCGCGCTCGTTGTGGAAGGCCTGGGAGACCACGGTGAAGCGGGCCTGACCGAACACCTCCTTGGCACGGACTATGGAGTCCAGGGTGCGGAAGCCCGCGTAGTCGCTGTAGATGGCGCTGGCGGGAATGCCCGCCTGGATCAGGGCGCGCCGCATCTGGCGTGGTTCGTTGTACTGGACGGTGGCGTTGTCGCCGGAAACCAGGATGTAGTCCACCTTGCCGTTGTTGTAGAGCTCGGCAGCGGCCTTGATGCGGTATTTGAAGTAGTGGTTCGGGCTGCCCCCGATCAGATACTTGGAGGTGCCGAGCACCAGGGCGACCCGATTGTAGGGCACCGCATCGACGTCGTCGTAGGTGTAGTGACGGGCGTCCGACACGGTCCACTCGCTGTAGCCCAGCAGTGCGGCGACGGAGGCCAGCAACAGGCAGAGGCAGGCGAGCAGGATCTTGGCAAACTTCTTCATGCGCGGTGCGGTTCGGATCTGAAGTAAGAGATGACAGGGGGCCATTCTATTACAAGTTGCCGTGGCGCGTCAGGTTTGATGCGCTCCCATGGCGTCACTCGGGCACAGGCTGTCGCAGAGCCCGGCGCGATCTTGAGTCCATCAAGGGGCGCCATAAACAAGGGCGACCATGGCCGCCCTTCCTCATTCATGGCTCACCCTCAATGGGCTGAGTCGTTCGCCTTGCACTCCTCAGACTCCTTGTTGGCTTCCCACCAGGGCAGCAGCTCGCGGCCGAGCCACTGCTGGTAGGCCTCGCTGTCATTGGCGATAAGCGCATCCAGCTCGGCTTCGAAGGCGCTCATCGCCTGCTGCTGATCCGGGTTGCGCAGGGCCTGGGCCATGGCCAGCCAGCTGGCACCGCGACCGGTCTCGCTGAGGAAGCGATGCACCGTATAGGACCAGGAGTAGACCATCTCGCCCCCCTTGTCGTAATCCAGGTGCAGTATGTCGGCCAGGGCTGGTCGCTCGGCCGCCGGGCGACCGGCGACGTTGTCCAGGCCACGGGCGAAGCACTGACCGTGGGCGATGAACTCCGCCAGCCCTTCCGACCACCAGGTGGTGCGATTGAGGGGGTAGTGGCCGAAGCTGCCGTACTGGTTGAAGCGACCATCCAGGTAGTGAACGTACTCGTGGCGCAGGTTCCACACCTGGAAGGCCGGGCGCTTCCACTCTGCCTCATAGGCGAAGAAGCGGGCCTGGTTGCCGGGACGGGCCGGATCCCCCTCGATGTAGATGCCGCCGTTGTCGGTGGAGACGCCACCAAACAGGGCGCTGCCGTAGCGCTTCCAGTCGGCGGAGGAGTCGAAGATCACCAGCTCCAGTGCCTCGTTGAGATCGTCCGCCACCGGCTGCCAGCTTGTTTCCATCTGCTGATGGAACTGCTCTTCCTCGGCACCCAGCTCGCGGCAGATGCCGTCGGCCTGATCCTGGCTCAGCTCCTGGGCCCGCAGACGCAGGGTCGGCGAGCAGGTGTGCTCGAACGGCAGCACATCCTCCAGTCTGATCGGGGTGCAGAGTCCGGCAAAGTCACCGCTGATGCAGGCCTCGCTGGTGCGATCCGTGTAGGTCAGGTAGTAGGTGGAGAGGGTCAGTGACATCTCTTCCAGCAGATCCTGGCTCTGCTGGCCACCCGGGATCAGGCCGTGATGACGGATGAGCTCGATGACTGAGCCATCCAGCAGGGTGCGATAGCCTTCGCTCTCGTCCGGACGGGTATAGCGGGTGACCCGATAGAGGCGGGTGTAGGCATCCAGCACGTTGTTGAGCAGGAACAGATCCTTGCCATCCCGTCCTTGCCACAGCGACAGCTCGCTCATGCCGAGGGCGTGCAGCTGTTTGCGCAGCTCGCCATCCTGCTGGCGGAAGTCGGCGGCGAAGGCGTCGCTATGGTCGCTGGCGAAGTCGAGGAAGTTGAGCAGATCGAACAGACCGGTGGCCCAGGCATGCTGACCGTTGATCTCGCTGGCATGCTGTGTGCTGTAGGCCAGCATCTGGTTGAGCTGGCCGAGCAGGGTGCCAAACCGGCTCTGCACCGCCGGGCTCTTGAACTGGCCATGCAGGGCTATGCTCCAGGCGCCCATGACGGCTCCCACCTCATCGCTGGCCTGCTCCGGGTAGAGCAGCGGATGGGCGCCGAGCGCGGTCAGCGCCTCGGCCAGTGCCTCGGCGGCGGCCGGGCCGTCTTCCTTGTGTTTGCCATGGTTGTGATAGTTGTGGGCGCGCACGTATTCCAGCAGCAGCTTCATGGCCGGATGGGCGGGCTGATTGGCCGCCAGCAGGCTCTGGATACCACGGGATACGGCCAGCAGCTTGGTGTCATCGTGGCCATAGTTCTCCTGCCAGACGGGAGCGGGCTGGCCGCTGGCATCCTGCACTATCCTGGCGGCGTCGGCATCTAGCAGATCCGTGCCCGGTTGTTCCGGCTCGGAGCAGGCGCGACCATCGGCGCGGCGGCAGTCGAGCTGCTCCTCCTTGCTGGCCAGCACGATGGGGCGATTGAGCACCCGACTCTCCTGCCACTCGTCGGTTTCCGGCAGTGTCTGCCATTCGCTGCCACCGACCGGGTATTGATAGCCGGTGTCTTTCAGTACTACCTGTACCTCGCTGCCGGCGGGCAGGGTCTGGCGGCAAACCCGGTAGCTGATGGTCTTGTCCCCTTCCTGGCGGGTCTGGGGCTCATCGCACTCCTGCTGTGTCTTGGTCTCGTCCAGCTGCCAGCTGTACTGGCGCCAGACGTGCAGCTCGCTCACCTGACGGGCGGCCTGGCTGCCTGCGATGGGTTGCAGGCGGAAGAAGATCTGCTCGAGCTTGCCATCCCGTTCGTTGGGGGTCTCTTCCAGCACCTTCAACTGCTGCCAGTCTCGGGGCTGGTACTGCCATGCCTGATCGGCACAGCGACCTTCGGCGTTGAGCTCGCAGCGATCCAGCTCCTGCTCGCTGTGACCCAGGATGACCCGCTCCGCCAGCGGCAGACGATCCTGACGCGGTGCGGTCGGGGTGCCTGCCAGTGGCTCCCAGCGGCCCTGCTTCATGCCGTAGCCAAAGTCATAGCTGCTGGCCGGGACGGCCTTGCCGGCCGGCACCACCTCTTCACAGCTGAGGTAGCGGATCTGCCAGCCCTGCTCGATCTTGAGTTGCGGTTCACCACACTGCCGCTCTGCCAGGGCCGCCAGGTTGGCCTCGCGCCAGTCGAAGCGGCGATACACCCTCAGCTGCTGATAGGGGGCGTCGGTGCTGCGGGCGCTCAGCTCGTAGGTCACTTCGGTGAGACGATCCCCCAGCTGACGGCTGGCTTCGCCCATGAGTTGATACTGTTGCCAGTCGGGGGAGTAGCTGGCCAGCGCCGAGGTGGCGAGCAGGCCGGGGGCTGCCAGGAGCAGCAGCCGGGTAGAGAGGTGATTCATCATGATCCCTTTGGTGGATGGAGTGACGTGGGGACCAGACAGGGTATTGGGCTCCAAAAGAATATCAACGCGCCAGATGGCGCCGAGGAACCATGTATTCGGGAGGAAACAACATAAAAACAGCCCCAAAAGGGACTGTGTTGATAGCAAGGACTCAGCCCCATATGGGGGGCTACGTCACTCCTCTTGCCGCAGGGTACGGGCGAGCAGGGTGCGGGAGGGTTTCAGGCTGCCAGTCAGATCAGGCCAGGGCAGCCAGCGATCCGGCACCATAAAGCCGGGCAGTGTTGCTCTGATCCAGGCGGCCAGCTCGGCGTGGGGAACAGGTTCTCCGTGCCAGTCGATAAAGGCTGCGGGTCGCTGCCCCCACTGTGCGCTGGGGATGGGCACCACCAGGGCCTGGGCCACGGCGGGGTGATCCACAAGGCGCTGCTCTATGGTCTCGGGCTGGATGTTTTCCCCTCCCGAGATGAAGAGGTTGTCGAGCCGCCCCTCCACCACCAGCTCGCCGTCCGGGGTGAAGTGACCCTTGTCCCGGGTGTGGAACCAGCCCTCCTCATCCAGCGGCAGCACCAGCGCTCCGGCCTGGAAATAGCCGGCAAACAGGGTATCGCCGCGCACGCAGATCTCCCCCTGCCGTATGCAGACCTCCCGCCCGGGCAGGGGCTTGCCCACTACCCCGGCACCGGCAGGCTGGCCGGTGCAGACCTGGCTGGCCATCTCGGAGAGGCCATAGCTCGACTTGGGGGTGAACCCCAGGGCCTTGAGCTGGTTGACCAGGGGCTCAGGGATGGCGGCGCCGCCGAGCAGCAGCTCGCGCAAGCGGGTGCGAGCGGGGTCGAAGCCTTGCGCCAGCAGGCGCCAGAGCTGGGTCGGCACCAGCGAGAGATGCGTGATGGGCTGGCGCTCGAGCCGCTCCTTGAGGGGCTGGGTGCGATCGTCCAGCACCAGGCTGGCCCCCGCCAGGAAGACCCGGAACAGGATGGCGTAGCCACCCACGTGGAACAGCGGCAGGGAGAGCAGCCAGCCGCAGTCGCCATCGAGGGGGATCAGGGTGGTCGAGCCCCGGGCCGAGGCGAGGTGGTTGGCGAGGCGGTGCACCACGGCCTTGGGGCTGCCGCTGGATCCCGAGGTGAGGATCATGTTGCTCGGCCGGTTGGGATCCAGCCACAGAGGCTCGGGGGTGGGCTCCCCCTCGGCCTCGAACTCCAGTTGCAGCCGCCGCCAGGGGCCGGGTGGCATCTCTCCCGCCGACCAGCAGGCGACCACCTCGAGTTGTCGCGCCAGCTCGGCCTGTCTGACGAGGGGGAAGGCGGGATTGAGCGGGCAGAAGACGAGGCCGCTGCGCACGCAGGCCCAGGCCAGCAGCACATCCTCCAGGGCGCCGCGCACCACGGCGGTGAGGCGATCACCCGGCTTCAATCCTGCCTGTGCCAGTTGTCGGCACAGGCCGTTTAGCCGAGTATCCAGCTGCCGGTAGGTGAGAGAGATGTGGCCGTGGATGGCGATGCGCCCGGGGGCCGCCTGTGCCCAGTGGCGCACCGGGCAGGCTGCCAGTGAGGCATCAGCTGCACAGGCGGGCGGCATGGGGGCTCCTTCAGTCACGGTGAAACAGAGGTTCCATCAGACTTGGGTCGGGTTGACCCTGTTTGTCCAGCAGATCCCTTGCCAGCCAGCGTCGGGTGTCCAGCCCGGGGGCCTGATCCGGCGCCCACTCCCCCGCGAGGCGGGCGAGCTGACCGAGGCCGATACCGGACTCGAAACAGGAGGAGACGATCACCTTCAGCTTAAGCTCGCGGGCACGGGCCACCAGGGCCTCGCTGTTGGCCAGGGAGCCGAGTAGGGTCGGCTTGAGCACCAGGGCGCGCAGTTGCGGGATGGGTTCCCAGGGCTTGCCCTGGGCCAGCAGTTCGTCCAGCGCCACCGGCATGCCGGTGCGGCTGGCGACGAAGGCGATGTCCTCGAAGTCGGCGCACAGATCTTCCAGGTATTCGATGCGGTTCGGATCCAGGTGGCCGCAGAAGGCCCAGGCCTCCTCGCGGGTCCAGCCCTGGTTCGCATCCAGGACCAGCTTGAGATTGGGGCGTCTGTCGAGCAGCAGGCGGATCAGCGCCAGCTCGTCCCGCATGGGGTAGCGAGCCACCTTCAGCTTGGCCTTGAGGGGTGTCTCGTGCAGCCACTGCTTCCAGTTCTTGAGCAGTTCCTGAGGGGAGCCCTGAATGAGGGGATAGGGGTCGGGCAGTGCCGCCGTTTGTTCCGGCCAGACCCGCCGCGCACAGTCCAGACCAAATTGAACCGAGGGCAGCCGGGGGGTCATGGTCTGCCCCCGGGCCAGTTGCGCCAGGCAGGCGAGGCTCTCGGTTTGCGCCTCGGCCAGGCTCTCCCTGGAGAAGCCGGGCAGGGGGGCTATCTCCCCCCAGCCATCGCCAATGCGCACCAACAGGCCCTCTCGCGCCACCTCCACCTTGCCGTGAAAGGTCAGGGGCTGGGTAAAGGGCAGTTGGTAGCGATAGAGGGCGAGTGTCATCAGGGATTCCGTTTGTATTTGGAGAAGTCGGGACGGCGTTTCTCGTTGAACGCGTTACGCCCTTCCTGACCCTCTTCGGTCATGTAGAACAGCATGGTGGCATTGCCCGCCAGCTCCTGCAAGCCTGCCTGGCCGTCGCAGTCGGCGTTCAGTGCGGCCTTCAGACAACGCAGCGCCATGGGGCTGTTTTGCAGCATCTCGCGGCACCAGCGCACGGTTTCCCGCTCAAGCTCGGCCAGGGGGACGACGGTGTTGACCAGCCCCATGTCGAGCGCTTGTTGGGCATCGTACATGCGGCACAGGAACCAGATCTCGCGGGCCTTCTTCTGACCGACGATGCGGGCCATGTAGGAGGCGCCCCAGCCGCCGTCGAAGGAGCCGACTTTCGGACCTGTCTGGCCGAACTGGGCGTTGTCGGCGGCGATGGTCAGGTCGCACATCATGTGCAGCACGTGGCCGCCCCCGACTGCATACCCGGCCACCATGGCGACCACGGGTTTCGGGCAGGTGCGGATGTCGCGCTGGAAGTCGAGCACGTTGAGGTGGTGAGTGCCCTCGTCGTCACGGTATCCACCGTAGTCGCCGCGGATCTTCTGGTCGCCACCGGCGCAGAAGGCCTTCTCGCCAAAACCGGTGAGGATGATGGTACCGATATGATCGTCATAACGGGCATCGGCCAGGGCCTGCAGCATCTCTTTCACGGTGCGGGGGCGGAAGGCGTTGCGCACCTGGGGACGGTTGATGGTGATCTTGGCAATGCCATCCAGGGACTTGTGATAGAGGATGTCCTCGTAACCGGCGGAGCAATCCTGCCACTCAATGGGAGCGTACAGTTCCGCTTCCGTCATTGCCTCAATCATGGTGTTTTCCTTCTGGTGTGGTAGCAGTCAGCCGGGCAATCCTGTCAGGGGCGACGGTTGCATGGGGTTGCGCATCCGTCATTGCGTCAGTCATGACTCTTCTCTTCTGGTTGGTTGACCCACTCCCGCAGGAGCCGGGCAAAGGTGTCGGGCTGGCTGGCGTGCAGGTTGTGCCCGCCATCCAAAGCCAAGTGATTGATATTGCAGCCTTGCTTGACCAGCTGGCAAGCCAGGCGATGGAATTTGTGATCCCGGCTGCCGGAGATCCAGCGCACCGGCAATCGGGTATGGCTCAGCCAGGGGACGAGATCCGGCTGTTTGCCAAGGGAGGTGGCGCGCAGCATGGTCGCGATGGCAGGGCCCTCGTTGCCCAGGCGGCGGGCTGCCTGGCGGGCACGGGCGGTCTCGTCCAGATCGGCGAACACCCCCTGCCGGTACCAGTCCGCCAGTATCAGGGGCAGGGGTTCCTGCTCGAAGCGTCGGGCCCAGCCCTCATCGTGGGCGAGTCGGGCGGCCCGCTCGGCCTCCGGCAGGCCCGGATGGCAGTTCTCCAGCAAGAGCGCCTGCAACCCGGCGGGGGACTGGCTGGCATGATAGAGGGCGAGCCGCCCCCCCAGGGAATAGCCTGCCAGCCGGTAGTGCTCGATGCCGCGTGCGGCCAGCTCGTCACAGAGCCACTCATGGGCCTGCTCGAAGCCGGTCACCCGCCGCGCCTTGCTGCGGCCGTGGCCCGGCAGATCCAGCGCGTGGCATTCGATCTCCGGCAGGGCTGCGATCACCGGCCGCCAGTCGTCGGCGTCGCCGAGCAGGCCGTGCAGCAGCACCAGCGTCGGCTGGTCGGCACTAGCTGCCACGGATTACGCTTCCCAGTGCCTTGAGATCCTCGGCTACCTCGTTGCTCGGCACCTTGATTTCAATCAGGGTTGCCCCGGTTTTCAGCGCGGTGGCGTAGTCCCGCTCAAATTCGTCGAGGGTGGTCGGTGCCCGATAGTTCAGGCCGAACATGGCGGCGGCGTGCTCGAAGTGCAGGCCGTGGGGCAGGCAGTAGTAGGTCTCCAGCAGCGAGTCCCTGGTCGGTACCGGCAGCATGCGGAAGATGCTGCCGCCGTCGTTGTTGAGCAGGATTATCACCAACGGCCGGCTCCCCTTGCCGAGCAGGGCCAGGCTGTTGAGATCGTGCAGAGCGCTGAGATCGCCGAGCAGCAGGGTGGTCGGCTCATCCCTCGACAGGGAGAAACCGAAGGCCGTGGCGATCAGGCCGTCGATGCCGGAGGCGCCGCGGTTGGTCATCACCCTGCTGGGGCCCGTACCGGTTTCGCCAAGCATGTCCATCAGCCGGGCCGGCATGCTGTTGCCGACAAACAGCTGGCCCTGGATGAGCCGGTTCAGCCGATGGCAGACCCCGAGTTCGGAGAAGCGATCGCAGGCGCTGCGCACCTGCTGGCTGATGCCCTGCTGGCGTTCCGCCAGCCGGTGCCAGGGCAGATGGCGATGGTTCACCGGGTGAGCCGTGGCAAAGGCTCTGGGTGTACACACCAGCCGGCGACGCAGCCGGTAGTCCGGATCCAGCCTGGCCGGTTGCGGGTCTACCAGCCAGTAATCCTGCCAGGGGTGCTGCTTGATGAACTGCCCGAGCCGCTTGGAGATGAGGCGGGCACCGAACTGCAACAACACCTCGGCCCGGGCCAGCTCGGTCACGAAGCCGCTGTTTTGCAGGGCGAGATCCATGTGGATGAGATTGCGGCTGTCGAAGCGGATCTGGCTCTGCAAGTCCGCCAGCAACGGCCAGCCGAGGCGCTCGGCCAGCTGGACCACCCTCTGCGCCTCGACCGGATCCTGAATGCGGCCGGCGATGATGACGCCGCGTTTGCCCTGCAGCTCGTCCCAGTCGGGCTGGTGTGGGCAGTGCTGCTCGCCCTGCAGCCAGGGGCTCCAGGGCTCGCATGAATGCAGCCAGTCACCGAGCGGTGCCAGGTAGTCGGAAAAGTCCAGGTACGCCTCGCCGGGATAGAGGGGCTCGGGATACATGCAGTTGAAGTGCACCGGCCCGGGGGTCAGTGCCTGCTTGGCCAGCGCCTGATCCACTGAGCTCAGCACGAAGGCGGCCGGAATACTGGGGGTGGGGCTCGGCAGATTCTGCTGATGGACGGGGTAGCGCCCGAAGATCCCCTGCTGATCGATGGCCTGGTTGGCGCCGTTGTCGATGAGTTCGGGGGGCCTGTCGGCGGAGAGGATGATGAGCGGCACACCGGTCAGCTGTGCTTCGGCCACGGCTGGCCAGAGGTTCGCCACCGCGGTGCCCGAGGTCATGATCACCGCCACCGGTCGACCGCTTCCCTTGGCCAGCCCCAGCGCCATGAAGCCGAGGCCGCGCTCGTCGAAATGGAGATGACGGCGAAAGCCGGGGTGGGCGGCGGCAGCCATGGTGAGCGGGGCCGAGCGGGAGCCGGAGGCCAGCGCTATGTCGCGCACGCCGAGGCGATGGAGCTCTTCCAGCAGGAGGGAAGACCAGACGTGATTGAAGGTGGCATGCTGGCTGGCAAACGCTCGGTGCTCAGGCAATTGGCTGGCGGGCATAAGGCTCTCGCGGTGAGGGGTCGATGAAAAACGCTATCCCAACAGGGAGAGCACGTTGGCGATCTTGTTGTCGAGTTCGGCCCATTCGGCGGCGGGCTCCGAGCCTGCCACTATGCCGGCGCCGGCAAACAGGCTGATGCCCTGCGCCGTGATGCGGGCGCTGCGGATGGCGACCGAGAACTCCGAGGTCTCCCGGCTCAGCATGCCGCAGGCGCCAGCGTACCAGCCGCGATCATAGGGTTCGCTCTCGCGGATAAAGGCGAGCGCCGCCTCGCGGGGGGCACCGCCCACCGCCGGGGTCGGGTGCAGGGCGGCCAGCAGTTGCCAGTCGCACACGCCGGGTTTGAGCTCGGCCTCGATGTCGCACTTGAGGTGCTGCAGCAGCCGCAGTTTCAGAATGCGCGGCTCGGTCAGGGTGGCGTCCGTGGTGAGCGGCGCCAGTCGGCTGAGGATGTCGGCGTGTACCAGCCGGTTTTCCAGCCGGTTCTTGCTGTCTGCCAGCAGCTCGGCGGCCAGGGCCGCGTCGGTCGCCTCGTCCCCGGAACGGCGAATGGTGCCCGCCAGTGCCTCGGTGAAGAGGTGGCACTGCTCCCGGCGATAGAGGCGCTCGGGGGAGCAGGCGATGAAGCTCTGCTCGGGGGAGAACTGGAAGCCGAAGTGGAAGCACTCCTGGGCGTGACGGGCCCACTGGGTCAGCAGGGACCAGGGGCAGAGGGGGGGAATGCTCTCCTCGCTTTCGAGCAGGCTCTCCCGCGACAGCACCACCTTGGGGGTGTGGGCCTGAAAGGCGGGGTCCGTCACCCGCTCTACCAGGCGTTGCCACTGGTCCGGGCCCGGGACATCCCGGCGCTGCCACGACCGTTTTTGCAGTGAGGGCAGGGGTGCTTCCGGTTGCAGGGCGTCGAGGGCAGCCTCGGCCGCCTGCAGCTCGGCATCGAACTCGTGCACCTTATCCTGGGCGGGCAACCAGAGATTGAGGCAGAGACTGATGCACTCCCCACGGCGTACCAGCTCGATACGGGGCAGCACGAAGCGGCAGGGGCCGAACCCCTGCCAGCCGGGCTGTGCCGGATCGAACGCCAGGCCGCCGTAGTAGCGGGGGCTGTCTTCACTGCTCGTATTGGCGAGATCGCAGACTCGCTGGATATCCTCTGGCCGGGTCAGCTCGTGGATGGCACCGAGCGCCACATACTCCGGGCTCTTGGGGCCACGGGCCTGCCAATAGATGCGGGGGTAGAGGGTCTGCGCCGCCAGCCAGCCCGGGAAGAGGTCGACGTTGGCCGCCACGCGCAGCCGCACGAAGCCGCTGACAGTGCTGTGACGCAGGGCGTCCAGTTGTTGCTTGAGATGGGTCTGAGCCAACATGGATGTCTTGTCTGAGCCGGATAGTCGCAATCGCTCCGGGGGAGGATGGCGCAGGTTGATGCCAAAGGGCGATGATTTCCTATATATTATCTGCCCATTCTTCCATGTAAATCGCCCGGGGAGCTACCTCCCTAGGGGCCAAGTATACCGAAATCCGGTTCGATAACCCTTAACACGATCAATATCTGATTGTTTGGCCATCACAATATGACAAATACCTTCTCTGTTTGGTTGCTGGCGGCGCGTTTGCGAACACTGCCTCTGGCGTGCTCCTCCATTTTGCTGGGCTCGGGGCTCGCAGCCAGCCGGGGGGCCTTCGACGGCGCCATCATGGGTCTCTCCCTGTTGACCGCCATCCTGCTGCAGATCCTCTCCAACCTGGCCAATGACTATGGTGATGCGGTCTCCGGTGCCGACAACGGGGAGCGGATCGGGCCCCAGCGCGCCGTGGTCTCCGGCCTCATCACTCGCCACCAGATGTGCGTGGCCATGGGATTGACCGCGCTGGCGGCCGTGGTGAGCGGGCTCTCCCTGCTGGTCTGCGCCTTCGGGGAGGCCTGGCAGCAGATCCTGACGTTCATCCTGCTGGGGGGCGCGGCCATCGTCGCGGCCATCACCTACACGGTGGGCAAGACTCCTTATGGCTATCGGGGGTTCGGGGACATCTCGGTATTCCTGTTCTTCGGCCTGCTGGGGGTGCTCGGCTCCTACTACCTGTTCACCCATAACCTGGAGTGGGACCTGTTGCTGCCTGCCACCGCCTGCGGCCTGCTGGCGACCGCTGTGCTCAACATCAACAACGTGCGGGACATCGAGACGGACGCCGCCAGCGGCAAGATCACCCTGGCGGTGCGGCTTGGCCGCCACCGCGCCATCGCCTATCACTGGGGGCTGCTGGGGGCGGCGCTGCTGGCCACCATCGCCTTCCTGCTGACTCAGCCCGCGAGCGTCTGGCCCTGGATCTTCCTGCCCGCCATGAAGCCGCTCACCGATGCCGCCCGTACCCTGCGGGAGAGCCTCGATGGTGAGGTGTTGACCGGCGCCCTCAAGAAGACAGCCATCAGCGCCTTCCTGTTCAGCCTGCTGCTCTCAGCGGGGCTGGCCCTCTCCTGACCCAGTGGCATGCTATCGATCATGCAAAGGGCTCCTGAATGGGAGCCCTTTTTGCAGGCTGAGGTATGCTGTCCGCCATTTCACTCATCAGGCAGGAACGTCACCATGCGCGACTCGCTCAAGCAGAAAATCATCCAGGTCTGCCACCAGAAAATTGCCCGGAAGGGGGAGGGGGTGGGTGTCTCCTTCTATGCCTTTTTCGCCAACAGGAACGACGACCCCGAGCTGTTGATGGAGGCGGCGACCTGGTGGATCCAGACCCACAGACTCGACCACTTCGAGAAGGCACGGAAGATCATCGCACTGGTCGAGGCGATGAGATAGGGCGGCAAACAACCAGAAG
>NZ_CDBZ01000119.1:36318-72912 GCF_000819985.1 Aeromonas media
CTTCTGGTTGTTTGCCGCCCGCAGGGGAGTGATCTCAGTTGGCGGGGGCCACGGCCGTGCGGCGAGCGAAGAAGAGGCAGTCCAGCAACCAGATGACCAGCATGGAGGCGCCCACCAGCGGGAAGCAGATCCCGAGCAGCACCAGCACGGCGATGGCACCGCGCATGGGAGGCAGCTTGGCAGGCAGCGGCGGGGCGGCAAGCCTGCCCCGGGGACGGCGGCTCCACCAGATCCAGAGCCCGCTCACCGAGCTGGCCAGCACCATCAGGCAGATGAGCAGCATGACGAGCTGGTGGGGCCAGCCGTAGAGCTTGCCGGTGTGCAGCATGACGCCGGTTTCCACCGTCTTGGCGACCGCGCCATAATCCTGCCAGCGCACGTCGGCCAGCACCTTGCCGCTGTATTGATCTATGTGCAGGGTGGCGTCGTTGCGCGGATCGTCGGCGAACAGGGCTATGGTATAGACGCCGGTGTCACCGGCCGGCGGCGTGATGCTGTAACCCGGGTGAACCCGACGTTCGGTGGCGATCTCCACCACCCGTTGCAAGGGGATGCGGTGGCTGGCCATGACCATGCCATCGTGCTCTCCGCCATGGTTCATGGCGCTGTGATCATGACTTTCCGGAACCGGCTGCGAGCTCGGCATGGGAGTGCTCTCGACGGCCCAGGGCACAGTCTGTTCATGGGCATGGTTGAGGGTGCGGGCGAGAGGAGCGGATTTCGGCACCTCGTTCCACATGGCGGCCGGGAAACGGTTCCAGACATTGGCGAACCGATCGCCCCAGAAACCGGTCCAGGTCATGCCGCTCAGCAGTAGCAACAGCAGGAAACCCGCGCCCCAGAAGCCGACCACGGCGTGCAGATCCCGCCACCAGAGGCGGCCGCGCTGGTGCATTCTGGGCCAGAGGATGCCACCCACACCGGGCCCCTTGCGAGGCCACCACAGGTAGAGTCCGCTGACGAGCAGCACGATTCCCCAACCGGCGGCCAGCTCGATCAGGCGATCCCCCGTGGTGCCGAGCAGCAGTTCCGCATGCAGGGCGCGGGCCACCGCCTGCAGGTTCCACTTGTTATCCATGGTGCCTAGCAGGGCGCCGCTGGCGGGATCCATGAACAGGGTCAGCTCGCGATCCCCCTGGTTGACGACGAGCTGGGCGCTCGCGTCAGTGGCCGCCGGGGGCAGGTATTTGCGCAGGCTGGCATCGGGCATGGCGATCGTCGCCTTGGCCAGCAGCTGATCGGCGCTCAGGGTCTGGGTGGCGGGGGTTACCTTCATCAGCTCAGGGTACAGCAGGTTGTCGAGCTGGGGTTTGTACAGATACAGGATGCCGGTGAGAGAGAGCAGGATCAGAAAGGGGGCGACGAAGAGACCGGCATAGAAATGCCAGCGCCAGATCCGCTGGTAGTGACTCGAGTCCCGGTTTTTCATCTCTGATCCTTGTGTCAATGACCAACGTTTCAGTTGGTGGAATGTTGGTGGCGGCGCGGATGATAGCAGCAACGTTTTATTAACTGCAACAGAACATGGCGGGAGGGGAGACCAATCCATACTGGCGGGGTCGCCAGGCCAGTCATGGGCGATCCGGTGGTGGAACAAGGGCTTGGCCATGCGGGGTGGCATGGACTTTCTGTAGATAAATCCTTACCTTGTTGCAACATCAGGCGGCGCCGGCGCGGTGAAAAACGCATGGGAGGAGGGGGCGTGCACTTGCAACCACACGGTCATTTCGAGATGCAACGACAGGGGCAGGTGCTGATTTGCCGCCCGAGCGGCCCTTTCAATCTGGCGGGCGCCATGGCCTATGAGGCGGCGTTCAGCCAGCAGATCGCAGGATTGCGCGATGCGCCCTGGGGTATTGTCGAGGTGGCGACCGAGTTCGAAGCCGCCGGTCCCGAGGTGCTGGCGCGGTTTCGTCGTCAGTTTGGCTGGTGCACCGCCAATGGCTGCGCCTTTCTGGCGGTGGTGGCGGTGGGTGGGTTCAAACGCTATCTGGCGGATCAGGTCTTCAGCGATCTGCCGTTCAGGGCGGTGCGTTACTTCGAGCAGGAGGCTGCGGCCATCCACTGGTTGGGGGAGCGGCTCGGCGGCGACGTCACACCGGTGAGCTGACCCGACAGCCCGGGGCTGTTCTGTCTGCCAGTCTCATTCCAGCTTGATAAACCACTTGTCCCGTTCGTCGACGCAGTCGGGCTCGCCCATCTCGAACTCGCGGCAGATCAGCGGTCGTACCTCATAGATGCGGCACATCATGGTGTTGCGGTCGAGCGCCGCACACCAGCCATCTTCCAGCCGGCGCATCACGGGGATCTCCCCTTCCCGATCGAGCACATAGCGATCCGGCACGCCGGTGTCGGTAAAGAGCATCACTTCGAGACGGCAGCAGCAGGCTTCGCAGTTCTGGCAGCTCACATCGGTTTGGATTGCTTGGGTCATGGTGCCTGTCTTGCCGCATGGCGGCATCCAAATATATGAAACAGGCGCCTGTCAGGCGCCTGTGGTCTGGCCAATGGCTTGTAAAGAACCTTAGCCCAGTTTGCGGGCACGGTAGCTGCGCCCCTTGATCTTGCCTTCCTGCAGTCGCTTGAGGGCGGCGCTCGCCACCTGACGCTTGACTGCCACGTAGGAGTACTGCTCGGAGATCTGGATCTTGCCCACGTCGGCACCGGTAATGCCGCCTTCGCCGGTCAGCGCACCCAGGATGTCACCGGCCCGCACCTTGGTCTTGCGGCCCGCATCGATGGAGAGAGTCACCATCTGCGGTGCAATCGGCTTGATCTCGCGACCTATGCTGTCGAGATCACCCAGCGGCATCGGGGCCTGCTGGTACTCCTCGATCAGGTTGACGCGTTGCGCTTCGCTGGGCTGATACAGGCTCAGGGCCAGGCCCTGCTGGCCGGCACGACCGGTACGGCCGATGCGGTGCACATGCACCTCGGGGTCATAGGTCAGCTCGTAGTTGATGACGGCGCCCAGCTCCTTGATGTCGAGGCCACGGGCTGCCACGTCGGTCGCGACCAGGATGGTGGCGCTGCCGTTGGCGAAGCGTACCAGCACCTGATCCCGTTCCCGTTGTTCCAGATCGCCGTTCAGCGCCAGGGCCGAGAAGCCCTTGGCGGCCAGGTGATCGGCCACGTCGTTGCAGGCGCGCTTGGTGTTGCAGAACACCACGCAGGAGCCCGGCTGATAGTGGCTCAGCAGCCAGGTGAGGGCGTCGAGGCGCTGACCGGCCGGCACTTCATACAGCTTCTGTTCGATGGCACTGCCCTCGTGCAGAGACTCCACGCTCACCTCGACCGGGTTGCGCTGTACGCCGCGGCTCATCTGGGCGATCCCCTCCGGATAGGTGGCGGAGAACAGCAGGGTCTGACGGCGCTCGGGCGCATAGCTGATGACCCTGTTGATGTCTTCGCCAAAGCCCATGTCCAGCATGCGATCCGCTTCGTCCAGCACCAGGGTCTCCAGGCTGGAGAGTTCCAGGGTGCCCTGCTCCAGGTGCTTGAGAATGCGGCCCGGAGTGCCGACGGCGATGTGGGCACCGAAGCCCAGGGTGGCAGATTGCGGTGCGGTCGGGGTGCCGCCACACAGGGTCACCAGCTTGACGTTCGGCAGGGCGCGGGCCAGACGACGGATCTCCTGGGCCACCTGATCCGCCAGCTCGCGGGTCGGACAGAGCACCAGGGCCTGTACGTCGACACGGTTGATGTTGAGGCGGGAGAGCAGGCCGAGGGCGAAGGCGGCGGTCTTGCCGCTGCCGGTTTTTGCCTTGGCAATCAGGTCTTTGCCTTCGAGTACCAGGGGCAGGCTCTGAGCCTGGATCGGGGTCATCTGCAGATAGCCCAGGCTGGTGAGGTTCTCTTGCAGGGCGGGGGAGAGATTGAGGCTGCTAAATTCGCTGTTGTTCACAAAAGGACTCTATTTCGGAGAAAACGGGGATGCGCGAACGCTAAGGCCGCGCATCATACCAGAATGTGACACCGGATGTGGCGGATTTTTGAACGGTTGACCCAGCGCAACCTCAACGTGGGCTCATCCGTCGCCATGGCGACAGAGAGGTGCCACGGGGATGGCTCGAGGTGAATGTTTACGGTATCCAGGTAATTATTTATCAAGGGTAAACGTTTTCTGTTCTGGTTGATTAAATATCATGGCTGAAACATGAGTAATATTTGAATGCGAATGTTGCGGGAGTGATAATGAAATATTGATCGGCACTGCTGCCGCAACCGAAATAAACATAAATTAATGTTTTTTAAGGTTATTTGGATTTTTCGTTGCGCGATTAATAACCCGTTTCCGCTTAATTAATTTAAAAACGTTTGTATTATCTCGCATACATATTATTGAGTCGGATTGTGATGGCTATCTGATTTTTAAATATACGATTCTTTATGATGGCGCCGGTCAAAAATAACAATTCACTGGGTGCTACTGGTATGGAATACGTTCACTTTGTGCTTGGACTCGTGATGGTCCTCGCGCTGGCGTTGCTGGCAAACCGCCACAACTGGAAACAGATTAAACTGCGCTATATCGGCCAACTGCTGGTGGTCGAACTGGCGTTGGCCTGGTTCATGCTGAACTCCGAAGTGGGTCTGGCTGTGGTGGGTGGCTTCGCCGCCGGCTTCACCAAGTTGATGGAGTTTGCCAAACAGGGTACCGACTTCGTGTTCGGTGGCCTGGTCAACGAAGGGGCCTTCTCCTTCTTTCTGATGGTGCTGATGCCCATCGTCTTCATCTCGGTGCTGATCGGCATCCTGCAGTACATCCGCCTGCTGCCCATCGTCATTCGTGGCATCGGTACCGTGCTGGCGAAGATCAACGGCATGGGCAAGCTGGAGTCCTTCAACGCCATCAGTTCGATGATCGTCGGCCAGTCCGAGAACTTCATCGCGCTCAAGAACACCTTGCCGCACCTGAACGAGAAGCAGATGTACACCCTGGCGGCGACGGCCATGTCCACCGTCTCCATGTCCATCGTCGGTGCCTACATGCAGCTGATCGAGCCCCGTTACGTGGTGGCCGCGCTGGTGCTCAACATGTTCAGCACCTTTATCGTGCTGTCCCTGATCAACCCGTACGAGCCGGACAATACAGTGACCGACGCCAAGGCGCTGGCCGAGGGTGACGAGCACCACACTCCGAAGAAGGAGAACTTCTTCGAGATGCTGGGGGAGTACATCATGGCCGGTTTCTCCGTGGCCGTGATAGTGGCGGCCATGCTGGTGGGGTTCATCGCCCTGATCGCCCTGGTCAACTACCTGTTCGAGCTGGCGTTTGGCGTCAACTTCCAGTACGTCATGGGTTACCTCTTCTATCCGATCGCCTGGATCCTGGGTATTCCGAGCGGTGAAGCGCTGCAAGCCGGCTCCATCATGGCGACCAAGCTGGTGACCAACGAGTTCGTGGCCATGATGGATCTGGGCAAGATCGCTGCCGAGCTCTCCCCGCGCACCGTCGGCATCCTCTCCATCTTCATGGTGTCGTTCGCCAACTTCAGCTCCATCGGCATCATCGCCGGTGCGGTGAAGGCACTGAATGAAGAGAAGGGCAACATGGTCTCCCGCTTCGGTCTGAAGCTGGTGTACGGCTCCACCCTGGTGAGCCTGCTCTCCGCCGTGATCGCCGGTGTGATGATCTGATCGCGCCTCTCCATCACCACGACAAGCCCCTGCCTCGGCAGGGGTTTGTTTTTTGGGACGACCCGGCCGCCGGTCGCGGTGCTTGAGGGGCCAGAACAACCCTAGGCTGGCGAAAGTGGGCCTGTCTCCCGACCGGTGGCTGAGGGGGCCAATAATGAGTGCATCCTTGCCCCCGGTTTGCAGCGGGGCGCGGGGCGGCGTTATGGGTATGGGTTGTCACGGGCTGGCGTCGGCCAGGGCCGGCGTCAGCAGGAATATGTGGGGGATCAGGGGCTGGTGACGGGCAACAGCAGGTACCTTGGGGCTGTCGTGATGGTCAGCACGGGGGCATGGCGGCGCATCTTTCCTGTGTCGCGGGCCATTGCAGCAAAAAACCGGGGCCGGGGGCGGCCCGGTCATTCGCTGCGCGGATCTTCCACCTTGGCATCGGCGGGTACCCGTTTTTTGCCCAGTACCATGGCGCGCACCAGGTCGCTGCGGGTGAGACGATCGGTCAGGATCACCACAGCCGCATGGACGCCGACGGCGGCCATCAGGGTGTTGGCAATGGTTCCGTGCAACTCCTCCAGCCAATCCTCACCCCAGAAGGCATCCCAGGTGGTGAGCCAGCCTGTGACGACGGTACCGACCAGCGACAGCAGCAGCAGCCAGATCATCAGAGCCCCGACCGGGTTGTGGCCCAGGTAATAGGGGTGGCGACCTTGTGCCAGCTGGCGCAGGTAATAACGAATGCGGGCTGGCGTCGGCCACCACTGGCCGAAACGGGCGTAATGGGGGCCGACTATGCCCCACAGCAGGCGGATGATGAGCAGGATGCCCACCGCGTAGCCGGCATATTTGTGGGGCTTGCTGCCCTCTTCCAGGATGAAGAAGTTGAGTAGGCAGAGGAGCACGGTCGCCCAGTGAAACACCCGGATAAGGGGATCCCAGACTCTCACTTCAGACGGGGTTGTCATGGCAAGGTTCCATCAAAGGGGTCGGCGACAGACGAGCCCATGGCAGGGTTATTCGTCAATCTCTTCTTTCACTTTCTTCAGATCGGTCGGGTCGAAGTAGATCTCGACCTTGCGTTTGTCCTTGTCCCAGCCGTAGATCTCGTAGCAACTGGTCTTGGTCACCTTGAACTTCTTGATGTCGTAGCCCATCGCCTTGATCTGCTGTTGGGCATCTGCTTCGCTCAGCCACTTGCTCTTGTCGGTCTGGGTACACTGGGGGTCGGCCAGAGCGGCGCCGCTCAGCAGGGGGATCAGTAACAACAGAGGGGTCAGTTTCATGTGTGCTCCTTGGGGTGGTTGGGTCAACAGCCACAAGGTTAGTCCACAAGCCTTAAGAAAAAATTAAGCGAAAAGGGAATGAATGAGCCTCCCCTGCGGCAAGCCGGGGAGAGGCATCAGCTGAGCTTGCCCTTGAGCAGCCATTTGTCGAGGGCATTGGCGAAGCGCTGTTTGTCGGCGGCATTGAAGGGGGCCGGGCCGCCGGTCTGCACCCCGGCCGAGCGCAGCTCTTCCATGAAGTTGCGCATGCCGAGCCGGGCCTGGATGGTCTCGCGGGTGTAGATCTCGCCACGGGGATTGAGCGCCTCGCCGCCGGCATCGATGACCCAGGAGGCAAGCGGAATGTCGCCGGTGATCACCAGATCGCCGGGCTGCACCTGCTGGGCAATGACATGATCCGCCACATCGAATCCCTTCTCCACCTGCTGGGTCTTGATGAAGGGAGAGGGGGGAACCCGCAGCCCCTGATTGGCCACCAGGGTGGTGACGACCTGGGCGCGGTGGGCGGCGCGGTAGAGGATTTCCTTGACCGGAATGGGGCAGGCATCGGCATCGACCCAGATGGGCATGGCATGGTTTCCTGTAGTTGAAACGGGCATAACACGAGAGCGGCGATGGTAGCACAGACGTACCCTTCCCGGTGCGGAGCTGAGTCGGCCCCCGCTTTCGTGTAAGCTGGGGCCTGAGCATGAAACGAGAAGGAAACGAGATGGATCGGGTGCCCAGTGACGTAATTTATGGCCTGACCCTGGATGGCAAGGGGGGGATGACCCCGCTGGCCGCAGGCAGCGAGATCCCGGCGGCGCAGCCCAGCTGGGTGCATCTGGATTACGGCAATCCAGAGTCGGCGCGCTGGCTGTTGCAGACGCCCTTGCTCAATGACGCCGCGCGTGAATCCCTGCTCGGCCAGAGCAACAGACCCAAACTGGTGCGGATGGGGGAGACCGTGCTGCTGATCCTGCGTGGCATCAATCACAACAAGGATCACAGGCCCGAAGAGATGGTGGCGCTGCGCATCTACATTACCCCGGATTTCATTCTCAGCAGTCGCCGCCGCTCCCTGCTGTCGGAAAAAGATGTCTTCCAGCAGTTGGTGCTGGGGGGCGGTGCCATCTCTAGCGCCGACTGGCTGGTGGAGATCTGCGATGCCCTGACCGACAGGGCGGGGGAGTTTGTCGAGGAGCTGCACGATCAGATCCTGGAACTGGAAGAGATTGTGCTGATGCGTGAACTGCCCGCCAACGGCCGACTGGCGCGGATCCGCAAGCAACTCATCATGATCCGTCGTTACCTCTCTCCCCAGCGGGATCTGGTGGCGCGGCTGGCCAACGAGAAGCTCAGCTGGCTGGATGAGGATGACCGCCGTCGTCTGCTCGACATCGCCGACCGGTTGCGTCGCTGGCTGGACGATCTGGATGCCGGGGTGGCCCGCTCCGCCGTGCTGGCGGATGAGATCAACAACCTGACGGCGGAGGCCACCAACCGCCGTGCCTACCAGATGTCGGTAATGGCGCTGATGTTCCTGCCGGCCAGCTTCCTGACCGGCCTGTTTGGCATCAACCTGGGTGGCATTCCCGGGGCCGAGAGCCCGACTGCCTTCTGGGTCTTCTGCGGCTCCTTGCTGGCGCTGGCGACCGGGCTGGCGGTCTGGCTCAAATATCGACGCTGGTGGTAAGGAACGCACATGACGACATGGGAATCCTTTGGCGTGACCCTGCTGCTGTTGCTGGGACACACCCTGATCCGCGGCCTCATTCACAAGAGCCTGATGGCGCTCGGCCAGACCCGGCAGGTGAGCGAAAACCGGGTGCTCTACGTGGAGCATGTGTTCCACTTCCTGCTCGGCTGCGCCACCCTGCTGATCCTGGCGGGGGTGTGGGGGCTCGACTTCTCCCGGCTGGTGGTGCTCGCGTCTTCCTTCTTCGCCGTGCTCGGTGTTGCCATGGTGGCCCAGTGGTCGATCCTCTCCAACATCACCGCCAGCATCACCATCTTCTTCGCCTTCCCCTACAAGATAGGTGACCGGATCCGCATCCTCGACAAGGACGATTCGGTGACCGGCGTCATCACCGAGATAGGCCTGTTCTACCTGAGGGTGCGGGATGACAACGGCGATCTGGTGACCTACCCGGCCAACCTGATCCTGCAAAAGCCGGTCAGGCGGCTGGAGAGCAAGGACGCCGAGCCACTGCAGCCGGAATGAGAAAAGGCTCCCTCGGGAGCCTTTTTGCTGGCATCTGTCTCAACGCTCGAAGAAGCGATAGAGGTGCTCTACCTGGATGGGGCAATCGGCCACGAGGTGGATATGGTCGCGGGCCTCCTCGGTTGAGGAGAAACTCATCGGGCAACCCAGGGTGTCCGTCATCATGTAGAGATGGCCATCCTGACCCCGAAACTCCACTACCCAGCCGGGAGAGATGATGTCATGCATGATCTCCGCCTCCCTGAACCTGTGCTGCTGATGAAACGCACGCAATTCGCTGACTGTCATGACACCCTCCTGTGACTCATGGCGCCACCCTCAAGTCTAGTCGCCCGCGGTGATTGCAGGTGCCGAGAGCCGGCTCGCCGGATGGCGCATCAAGCCGCCTGGGGCTCCCGTGGTGGCTGCAGGGCGATCAGCAGTTCCCCTGCCAGGGGGACAACGGGACCGCTGACGACCCTGGGCTTGCCCCTGGCATCGATGATGAACAGGGGAATGGCGCCGGGATTGGCGTCCTGATACTGGCTCCAGTCAAAGGCGTCGCTCAGCCGGGTCGCCCTGATCTGGCCGCCCCGGCTCAGCAGGCCGCTCAGGCGGGCGAAATTTATCTCTGGCCCGAACAGATCCTGGCGTGCGCGGAAGGTGGCGCTCTCCCGGTTCGCCTTGCCGTGCTGCTCGCTGGAGCGCAGGGAGTGGACCTTATCCTCCCCGTACAGGTGGGCAAAGTGCAGCACCCCGAGGGCGTTGTTGTGACGGTTGGGTGAAAGCGCCAGCACCGTATGAATGCTGGTGAGAGGCAGGTGCAGCTCGGCGTGTTCCGATTGCGGATTGCCAAAGTAGCAGGGCAGGCCGCTCATGCGGGCCAGCTTGCAATGTTCCCAGGCCGGATCGGAGAGATGGACCGGGATGCCCTGATCCGCCAGTGCCCGGCCTATGGCGCGGGCCACCGAGTTGGCGCCGATCAGCAGCCAGGTGTCGGGAGCGCTCTGGCGCATGCCGAGCAGTCTGGCCAGCGGGGTCGCCGTCAGGCTCTGCAACACCACGGTGAAGATGATGACGGCAAACACCAGGGGTACCAGCTTGTCGGCATCGTCAATGCCTGCCTCGTGCATGCTGATGGCGAAGGAGGCGCTGACCGCCGCCGCCACTATGCCCCGGGGGGCTATCCAGCCGAGCAGGGCCCGGGCGCGCCAGGGGAGATCCGATCCCAGGGTCGAGACCAGGATGCAGAGCGGGCGGGCCACGAACTGCACCACGCAGAGCAGCACCAGCACCATGGGGCCGAGTTGCCAGAGCTGCGCCAGATCGAGGCGGGCCGCCAGCAGGATGAACAGGGAAGAGATGAGGATGACAGCGAGATCCTCCTTGAAGGCCAGCACCTCCTCCAGATCCAGTCCCTCCTGGTTGGCGAGCCAGATGCCAAACACGGTGACCGCCAGCAGCCCGGATTCGTGACTGAGCCAGTCCGACAGGGTGAAGGTGACCAGCACCAGCGCCAGCACCCCGAACTTGTGCAGGCTGACCGGCAGCCAGTCCTTGCGCATGATCAGGGTGGTGATCCAGCCGGCTGCCACCCCGATGAGGGAGCCGACCCCCACCGTCTTGGCCAGGGCCAGCAGGGTGTGATCGATGAGATCCCCCTGGCTGCCGATGCGAACCGCCTCGAACACCAATACCGCAAACAGGGCACCGATGGGATCGATGACGATCCCCTCCCAGCGCAGGATCTTGTCCACCTCCCGCACCGGCCTGATCACGTTGAGCATGGGGGCGACTACGGTCGGGCCGGTCACCACCAGCACGGCGCCGAGCACCATGGCGACCCGCCAGTCCAGGCCCAGCAGCCAGTAACTGGCGGCGCCGATGACGGCGAAGCTGACCAGCATGCCGGTGGAGCAAAGGTTGCGCACCACCTTGCCTATCCCCTTGAGTTCGGTCAGGTGCAGGGTCAGCGCCCCTTCGAACAAGATGATGGCGACCGAGAGCGACACCAGCGGAAACAGCAGCTCTCCGAGCAGGGCGTCGGGGTCTAGCATGCCCGTCATCGGGCCGAGCAAGAGGCCGCTCAGCAGCAGGAACAGGATGGCGGGGACGCGCAGTGACCAGGCGAGCCACTGTGCCAGCAGCGAGATCAGGGCGATCCCGGCCAGGGAGAGTGCAATCATGCCAACCTCGAGTGGGTGATGGGGTTGGACCTAGTGTAGCGGGGAAGGAGAGCAAATTGACACCCGGTAGAGGTGGCCTCGGGGAGGCCGGGATCTCGGATGCCTGGTCAGATCCTTAGCGGACTGGCCTGATCAGATGGGGCTCTCTTTGTGGAGTTCGGTGACGCAGTCGGTCACCGCCAGCACCAGTGCGGAGCGCACCATCTGATCGAGCCGGTTGAGCTGCATTTGATAGAGGGGCCAGTCCTCCTCATTGGCTGGGGGATCCTGCGGCATCATGCTGGTCTGATGGATGGCATGCAGGCGGCCTAGCAGGTCGCGGATCGGCTTGTCGCTGAAACGGTAATCCTTGGGGTCGCGTACCAGAAAATCGCGGATCTTCAGGTAGGCTTCGAGATCCTGATAGCGCTCGAGGGAAATGAGGCCGAGGGCGAAGATGAGCTTGAGGCGCACCTCCAGCTGGCCGAGGGGGCCGCTCTGGTTGAGCAGGGGCTCGATGGCGTATTTGACGGCATACTCCTCCTGGCGGAACGCGCGCCGCATCAGGGAGTCGACCGCCTCTTCCAGGATGGTCACGACCTCGAGAAAGAAGCCACGGGGGCCATCCTGCTCGTTCAGTCGCTCCAGTACATCATCTTCCTGGTGTGTGGTCATAGGTGTTCAGGGTCCGGCTGACTGGGAGAGAGCCAGGCTCTCTCCCGGTTTTTATCATATGGGGCATAGTGACCATTTCGCCGTGTGATGGCGGTTGGCCCTTAGGCCCCATGGGGTCACTTCAAATTGTCATAACGGGCGACGATGGCGCGCACGATCTCGCTCTCTTCCTCCAGCCCGGTCACCCGGGCCAGGGTCCTGGCAGGGCCCAGCTCTGCCAGCAGGGCCTGCAATTCCACCGCCTGGGGATCATCATCGTTGCGATAGAGCAGCGCCGCGGCTATGCCCTCCTGCAAGTGATCGCTGGGCAGGCCGTACTCCAGGGTGCCGAGCAGCGGCTTCACCAGTCTGTCCCCCGCCGCCAGCTTGCGCAGTGGCTGACGGCCGACCCGGTCGATTTCATCCACCAGATAGGGGTTGGCGAAGCGGGACAGAATCTTCTCGATGTAGGCGGCGTGCAGGCGCGGATCGAAGCCGTAGCGTTTCACCAGCACAGCTCCGCTCTCCTCCATGGCGCGGCGCACCTTGCTGCGGATCACCGGATCCTCGATCGCCTCGCGCACGGTGCGGTAGCCTCTCAGCTTGCCGAGGTAGGCGGTGACGATGTGCCCGGTGTTGAGGGTGAACAGCTTGCGCTCGACGAAGGCCATCAGGTTGTCGGTGGGCTCCATGCCCGCCACCTGGGGCAGCTCGCCCTTGAACTGGGTCTGGTCGACGATCCATTCGCTGAAGCTCTCCACCGTCACCTCCAGCGGATCATCGTTGGCCGCGGCAGGGGGCACGATGCGATCCACCGCCGAGTCGACGAAGCCGACGCAGTTGTCGAGGGTGGCATGATACGCGACCGGCAGGTACTTGAGTACCTCCTGCTTGAGGTGGCTGGTGCCGCGTACCATGTTCTCGCAGGCGATGACGTTGAGGGGGGTCAGGTTGCCGGCATCGAAACGGGCCTGCAGCCCCTTGGCCAGGGTGCTGGCAATCTTGTCCAGGATGTTGGGCCCGACCGCAGTGGTGACCAGATCGGCGGTGATGATGCGGGCGATCACCTCGTGTCCGGCGGAGCTGACCGCCGCCACGTTGCGTACCACATCCAACTTCTGGTCCGTGCCCACCACGTGCACCTTGTACTCCTGACGGTGGTTGAGCTGATCGATCAGGGTTTCGTTGACGTCGGCGAAGGTGACCTGATGGCTGGCGTCCGCCAGCAGTTTTCCGATGAAGCCACGACCGATATTGCCGGCACCAAAATGCAATGTTTTCATGATATTAACCTCTACAACCAAAGACGATGAAGGATGACTACGCGGCCTGTTCGGCGCCCAGCAGATCCAGGAACTCCTGGGGATCCTGGGTACTGGCCAGCCGGTCGATGAGACCGGGTTCATCCAGTGCATTGGTCAGACGGGTTATGACCTGCATGTGTTCGTCATTGCGGGCGGCGATGCCGATCACCAGGCGTGCCACTTCATCGGCGTCCTCGCCAAAGGCGACCCCGGCCGGGTACTGGCAGATGACGATGCCGGTACGCTTCACGTGTTCCTTGGCGGCTATGGTGCCGTGGGGAACGGCGATGGACTCGCCGAGGTAGGTGGAGACCAGTTGCTCGCGCTCCAGCATGGCGTTGACGTAATCCGGCGCCACGTAGCCCCGCTCCGCCAGCAGCTTGCCGGCAGCCCGGATGGCGGCCTCCTTGTTGTCGGCCTTGAGGCCCAGGTGCACGTCCTGCAGGCTCAGGGTGAAGACCTCGGCTGCCTGCGGCTCGTAGCTGTCGTCGTTGGCCGCCACCAGCAGTTGCGGGTTGGCCACGTCGTCGTTGGCCGCGTTGGCCAGGCTGAGGTTTTGCACCAGCTCCTGATAGAGGGCGTTGTCGAGGAAGTTGGAGAGGGAGATGTGCTGCGCATGCGGTGCATGGCGACGGGCACGGTCGGTGAGATCCTTGTGGGTGATGACCAGATCCACCTGATCGTCCAGGTTGTTGATGGCACGGTTGGTGACGCTGATGTCGAGACCGGCAGCCTGCACCCGCTTGCGCAGCATGCCGGCGCCCATGGCGCTGGAACCCATGCCCGCATCACAGGCGACCACGATGTTGCGCACTGCGGTCAGCTCGGCACCCGGCTTCTTGGCCGCTGTGGTCTCGGGCTTGGCACCCTTCATGGCCTTCATCTTGCGAGTGGCTTCACCCAGGGCGTCGGCCTCGTCGGCTTCCGGCTGCTGGGCGCGAACGAACACGGCGGCGACCAGGAAGGAGACGGTGGCCGAGGCGATGATGGAGAGCAGCACCCCGATCAGGGAGGCTTTCGGTGTCATCAGCAGCACGGCGAAGATGGAGCCCGGGGAGGCGGGGGAGACCAGACCTGCGTTGAACAGGGTCAGGGTGAAGACCCCGGTCATGCCACCGGCAATCACCGCCAGGATGAGGCGCGGGTTCATCAGCACATAGGGGAAGTAGATCTCGTGGATGCCACCGAAGAAGTGAATGATGGAGGCACCGGCGGCGGACTGCTTGGCGGCGCCACGACCGAACACCATGTAGGCCAGCAGCACGCCCAGACCCGGACCCGGGTTCGCTTCGATCAGGAAGAAGATAGAACGACCCTGTTCGGTGGCTTGCTGGATCCCCAGCGGCGAGAAGATGCCGTGGTTGATGGCGTTGTTGAGGAAGAGGATCTTGGCCGGTTCGACGAAGATGGAGGTCAGCGGCAGCAGGCTGTGGGCGACCAGGAAGTCGACACCGCCGGCCAGGGCGCCGGAGAGCACCTTGACGAAGGGACCGATGACGAAGAAGGCGAGGATGGCGCACAACATGCCGATGATACCGGCGGAGAAGTTGTTGACCAGCATCTCGAAGCCGCTCTTGACCCGGCCCTCCATCGCCTTGTCGAAGCGCTTGATGGCCCAGCCACCGAGCGGGCCGACCATCATGGCGCCCATGAACATGGGGATGTCGGTCCCCACTATGACGCCCATGGTGGTGATGGCACCGACCACGGCACCCCGCTCACCCCCGATCAGCTTGCCGCCGGTGTAGCCAATCAGCAGCGGCAGCAGGTAGGTGATCATGGGGCCGACCAGCTTGGCCAAGGTTTCGTTTGGCAGCCAGCCGGTGGGGATGAAGAGGGCGGTAATGAAGCCCCAGGCGATGAAGGCGCCTATGTTGGGCATGACCATATTGGACAGGAAGCGTCCAAAATTCTGTATCTTGACTTTGGTATCCGGTGATAACATGTCGGGACCCCGTTTTAAGCCTGTGTGATTAAAAGTGGTAGTCGGGATGACGGGTTTTGCCGAACCCCATCCCTGTCGTCTAAGCAACTTCAATCTACCAGCTTGTGATCAAATTAGGCTGAAAACGGGGTGTCTTGTGATGCACCTCTCGTTTACCCCCATTCCCCCCCTTCAACAACAGAGATCTCGATCACATTCGAACGCTGTGCTTCGGCTACATTTCGATCTTTCTGGTCAAAACATCGTTATTTTTGTGATGAATATCACTCTTTGTTGTTTGCGCAAATGCCGTGTCAATGTGATGTTAATCACAAATATTAATTTTGCATTCAAATGAGTCATGTGGTGATGAGGGGAATCCCGGGGTCCTGACGATGGATCTTGCCCATATTGATGATCATGAGCGATGAATGATCTATTTTGTAACCCACTTTCAGGCTTCCGCCACATGAGGTGGTGCATCAGCCTCTCATGCGGGCGTGGAGCGCCATCGAGCTGGAATGGCAAGCCGACGACGGTCGTAACCAGCAGCGTGTCAGGGTGCCCTGCCAGGGGAAGCTAACTACAAGGCGCAGGCGTGTGAAAAAAAGCCCGCAAGATGCGGGCTTTTTGGTGGTCAGCGGCTGGTGGGCAGGCTTATTCGCTCTTGGGGTCAGCCTCGGTCGACGCCTCTTCTACGGCCGGGGCGACCGGTGCAGGGCCAGGTACCAGAGCCACCGCCGGTTTGGCGATGAGGGAGCGGGTCTCTTCCACCGCCTCGCTCAGCTTCACCTCGATGATCTGACCAAGCTCATAGACCACCTCGGTCTTGTCCAGGTAGACGCGACCGTTGTCCCAGTTGCACTCCAGCCTGTCCTTGTTGTCCAGGATATGGCGAGCGGGCATGAAGACCACGGCGCCGTTCTCCTGAAGGCGCAGCTTGAGGCCGGCCCGCATCACGTCGATGATCTCGGCGTTGAACACCTGATCGGTACCAGCGGCGGCCTGGAGGTAACGGACATAGAGCCAGTCGCCGATGTCGCGCTCCACCCTGCGGTGCAGGCGGCGGCACTCAGTCAGGTGCTCGGTCAGCTCCTGGCTTGGGCGCATCCCCGGTGTCTTGCCGGCGATGACGGCCTTGAGCAGACGATGGTTGACCATGTCGCCGTACTTGCGGATCGGGGAGGTCCAGGTAGCGTAGGCATCCAGCCCCAGGCCGTAGTGGGCACCCGGCTCGGCGGACATCAGGGCATAGCTCTGGAAGCGGCGGATCTTGCCGTCCAGCCAGCGGGTGTCCAGGCTGTCGATCCAGCGGCGCAGGGCGCAGAAGCCGGACAGGCTGGCGATCTCTTCCTTCTCGAACGGCGCCTCGGCGCTCTTGAGCAGATCGATGGCGCCGTCGAGAGACTCCTCGTCAAAACCGGTGTGGACGTTGAAGATGCCGTAACCGACGCTCTTGCCTAATACGCGACCGGCGCAGATGTTGGCGGCGATCATCGACTCTTCGATCATCCGGTTGGCGATACGGCGCGGCTCCACGTGGATGGCCAGCACGGCGCCGTTCTCACCCAGTTCGAAGTCGTAGTCGGGGCGGTCGGGGAACACCAGGGCGTGCTCGGTACGCCACTTGATCCGCGCCTCTGTCATGGCCTTCATCAGGGGCAGCTGGGCCATGACGCCTGCGTCTATGTCCAGCGCCTTGCCGTGTTCGGCCCAGTCGGAGACCTCGTCATAGTTCAGACGAGCGTGGGAGACGATGCGGGCGGCGAAGAATTCGGTCTCTTCCAGCAGCAGGCCATCTTCGGCGATCAGCAGGCGGGCGCACAGGGTGTTGCGCTCCTCCCCCTCTTTCAGGGAGCAGAGCTCGTCGGAGAGGGTGCGCGGTATCATGGGCACGTTGCGACCCGGCATGTAGACAGTGAAGGCGCGCTTGGCAGCTTCCTGGTCCAGTTCGCTGCCTTCGGCCACATAGGCGGTCGGGTCGGCGATGGCGACCAGCAGCTCCCAGCCGTTGTCCAGCTTGGTGATGGCCAGGGCATCATCCATGTCCTTGGTCTTGGCGCCGTCGACGGTGAAGAAGGGCACCTGGGTCAGATCGCGACGGGGCAGCTCTTCCTCTTCGATCACCTTCCACTCCGGCAGGTCCGCCGGTTCTATTTGAGCGAGGTTGTGGCGTGCCAGCACCACCCACCAGGGCACATTGTGATCATCCTTGTCGGCGATGAGCTGGGTGATCTCGGCGGAGAAGTTGCCATCCACCAGGGCGTGGCGCTTGAGGGTCGCCACCACCCAGTCCCCTTCCTTGAAGGACTTCTCGTCCAGACCCTTCTTGGCGCGGGCCTTGATGGCGTCCTTGATGAGGGGGTGATCAGGCACCACGTTGAGGCGGTCGCGGAACATCTTGACGCGGCCGACGAAGCGGACCACGGCCTGCTCCAGCAGGGCATCCGGCTCGGCCACTTCCTTCTCTTTCTCGGTACGGATCAGGGCGCTCACCCGGTCACCGTGCATCACCTTCTTCATGTAGGGAGGCGGCACGAAATAGCTGGTCTTCTCATCGACCTCCAGGAAGCCGAAGCCCCGATCGGAGGCGCGAATAACACCCTCTTTCTTGGGGATGTTTTCGCGGATTTGTTGCTTGAGCTGGGCCAGCAGCGGATTGTCTTGGAACATAAGTGAGGAACCTGAGTGGAGACCTGATGAAGAATCGCCCAGCACTATACGTTTTTACCCCTCCAAAGCCAAGGTGAATGGCCCCCTCAGCGGGGTTGCAGTGCCCGGCGACCCTGCTGGATCAGACGCAAGGAGATCTGCTTGTGCAGCCCTCGCTCCAGCACCCAGCGGTGCCAGTAGAGGCGCTCGACCAGGTGGAGATCCGGGCTGAGATCGAGCAGCAGCCCCTGTGCTAGCTGCTGGCGGATCTGCAACTCGGGGATGAGACAGCAGGCCAACCCCTGCTCCGCCATGGCGACGAAGGCCTCGGACGAGCGCACCGTGTGGCAGGGGTAACCGCCGGGGGGCAGGGCGAAGTGGCGGGCCATGAAGCTGACGTGCATGTCGTCGCGCTGATCAAACGCCACTGCCGGCGCCTTGGCCAGCGCCTCCGCCGTGAGCCCATCCGGGAAGTGGCGGGCCACGAAGGCGGGGCTGGCGGTCAGCAGGTAGCGCATCTCGCCGAGCTCGTCGACGCAGCAGCCTGCCAGCGGCTGGGGTTGCAGGCTGACGGCGCCGAATGCCTGGCCCTCACGCACCCGGTCCAGGGTGCGGCTCTCGTCATCCACCAGCAGGTTCAGCTCTATGGGGTGCTGCTCCAGCAGCGGCGCCAGGGCGGGCAGAAACCAGGTGGCCAGGCTGTCGGCGTTGACGGCTATGCTGATCCGGATCGGCGCCTGGGGTTCGCTGGGGGAAAGTTCCCCCGCCAGCTCCAGCTCCAGCTGGCGTACCTGGCGGTAGTGGGCCAGCAACTTCTGTCCGAGGGCGGTGGCCTGCAAGGGCTGGCTGCGGATGATCAGCGGCTCTGCAAACTGCTGCTCCAGCTGCTTGATGCGCTGGGAGATGGCGGACTGGGTGATGTGCAGACGCTGGGCGGCGCGCTCGAAGTTCTGCTCCTGCATCACGGCATCCAGCGCCAGCAGCAGCTTGTAGTCCAGCGTCTTCATCAGCATTCCTTATCAGAGAAGGGGATTGAACAAGGATGCTACTGGAGTGATGGCGGCAGGACAACCTGGCCGATACTGGCGGGTGCCCCGTGCGGGGTATCCCGGGCCTGTCACTGTGAGATGTGACAGTAGCGACAGAATGAGATTCATAAGATACTCATTTGGTCCGTTTTTGCATGGGGTGGAAACGGGCCATAGCGAGAGTTTTGGTCCCGGGTGTCAGCCCGGGACTTTTTTATGGGGTCAGCTCATGCCGAGCAGCTCTCCTGCCGGTACGTACTCCCCCCGCAGTGGGCGGTTGACGGCGCGTTCGAAGCGCTCGTCCAGATGGAAGCGGATCCCGACCCCGCGTACCGCCCCCAGATCCACCGCCTGACGGTGACCGAGCCGCTCGATGGGCAGGCCGAGGCGGCGGAAGATGCGCTCCACCGGCAGGCTGACCACGGCGACCAGCTCCCGGATCCCTTGCTCTCTGGCGAAGGCATGGACCTCCCGAAAGATGACGCAGGTCAGTTCGCTGATGCCGTTGTCGAGCATGGGCGCGCGGCCGGCATCGATGGCGAGGCGGGTCAGCTCCCAGACATCGGCGCCGCAAGGGGCCCGTTCGCCGGCGAGGGCACCGGGAAAGATGCTGGGCAGCATGTAATCCTGGGCACAGCTGAGCAGCCTGATGCAGCCGCACAGACCCTGCTCATCGTCAATCAGCACCCAGTGGGTATCGGGTTTGTCGAAGCTGTCCCGCTCCAGACCCCGGTGGGACTCCACGTCCCAGCCGAGCCGATCGGAGAAGACTCGCTTGCGAAAGCGATAAAGCTCGTTTTCGACCTCCCATCTGGGGTGTTCTCTCAATTTTCCTTTGAAAACAAGCATTCATGTCTCTCCATTTCATGGTTAGGCGCTATAATCCAAGGCCTTGGCCAGGGGAGGCTAGCCTATGACACGCGACCAACTGCTTGAGTATCTGGAACATTTCACGCTGGTAACGGATGGAAACCGGCTGGCCGAGCTGATCGGCCGCTTCACCCTGGGAATGGGCTACGACTACTATCGCTTTGCGCTCATCCTGCCCATGTCGATGCAAAGGCCCAAGGTGGTGTTGTTCAACCAGTGTCCGGACTCCTGGGTACAGGCCTATACGGTGAACAACATGCTGGCCTGCGATCCCATCATCCAGCTCGCCCGCACACAGACCCTGCCCATCTACTGGAACCGGCTGGACGAGAAGGCGCGCTTCCTGCAAGAGGGGAGCATGGATGTGATGGGGCTGGCGGCGGAGTTCGGGCTGCGCAACGGCATCTCGTTTCCGCTGCACGGGGCGGCGGGGGAGAACGGCATACTGTCGTTCATCACCCGGGAGCGGGCGTCCAGCGACCTGCTGCTCGAGTCCTCGCCCATTCTCTCCTGGATGTCCAACTACATCTTCGAGGCGGCGATCCGGATAGTGCGCCAGAGCATGAGGGAAGATGATCCCCAGGAGGCCCTGACGGAAAGGGAGACCGAGTGCCTGTTCTGGGCCAGCGACGGGAAGACATCGGGGGAGATCGCCTGCATCCTCGGGATCACCGAGCGCACCGTGAACTATCACCTCAACCAGGTCACCCGCAAGACGGGGTCGATGAATCGCTACCAGGCCATCGCCAAGGGGGTCAGCAGTGGCATCCTGCTGCCGAATCTGGAGCAGGTCGTGGTCACCAACTTCCCCAGACTGTTGCAGTGAATACAGGCCCGGCGGCACCGGCTCGTCGCCTGGCATCCCCTCTGTCGCCATCACCGCTGTCCTGCGCCGTCCCATCCTGCCGCCGATTCTCGGGGCGGGGCTGTGGCCCCACAATTGTCAGATCCTGCAATTGACAGCCTGCCAGGCATCGTTTTTTGCCCCGCCTTATCAGTTTTTTGAATGCATCAGAAAATGAATGAATTTCTCTGATTTCATGCCTCCCCTTATAGTGCGGCCAGATCTCCCACTCAAAGGTTTGTCCATGTTCGCGACCACACTGCAAGGCTTTACCCTCGGCCTTGCCATGATCATCCCCATCGGTGCCCAGAACGCCTTCGTGCTGAGCCGGGGCATTCACCGCAACCACCATCTGCTGGCGGCGACCCTCTGCTGCCTGTGCGATCTCGTGCTGATCGGCATAGGAGTGTTTGGCGGTGCCAACCTGCTGGCGGCCAGCCCCATCGGGCTGGCGCTGCTGACCTGGGGCGGCGTGCTGTTTCTCGGCTGGTTCGGGGTGCGATCCCTTGGCAGTGCCTGGCGCGGGCAGGGTGCAGCCCTGGCGGACTCTCCCCAGCTGATGGGGGTCAAGAGCGTGCTGGCCATGACGCTGGGGGTGACCCTGCTCAACCCCCACGTCTATCTGGATACCCTGATGCTGCTCGGCTCCTTCGGCAGCCAGTTTGCCGAGGATCTGCGGCCCGCCTTCGCGGCCGGCGCCATGCTGGCCTCCCTGGTCTGGTTTTACGGGCTGGCGGTCGGGGCGGCGGCGCTTTCCCCTTGGCTTGCCCGAGGCCGGGTACAGCAAGCCATTGATCTTGTTGTCGGTCTCATCATGCTGGTGCTGGCGGTCAAGCTGGCCAGCGGGGCATGGATGGCCTCATAAGGCTATTTTTGTGCCGTGCTTCATAAAAATGAGTCCCGGCTTCATCTGCTGACATATTCGTCTGTTAAATTCCCGCCGCTGGTAAAGCGTTACTCATAATAAAAGGGAAAATACAGTGAATAACTCCATGAAGCTGGGGGCCATAGCCGCCATCGTGCTGCTAACTGCCTGCAGCAATGAAAACGACAGCAAGGCGCAGCCGGGGACCGTCTCTCTGCGCCTGATCCAGACCTCCGATATCCACTCCAACGTGCTGGGGTATGACTACTACCAGAACAAGGAAGACCGCAAGTTCGGTCTCTCCCGTACCGCCCTGCTGATCCGCGCCGCGCGCGCCGAAAATCCCAACAACCTGCTGCTCGACAACGGTGACCTGATCCAGGGTACGCCGCTGGCGGACTACATCTTCGAGCAGTCCGGTGCCGGCTACCTCGAGAAGCAGGCCCACCCGGTGTTCAAGGCCATGAACGAGCTCGACTATGACGCGGGCAACCTCGGCAACCACGAGTTCAACTACGGGCTGGATTACCTCGGCAAGGTGCTGGCGGGGGCCGAATTCCCCTATGTGAACGCCAACGTGTTCGAGGCGGGCGCCTTCAAGCGCGACGCCAAGGGACAGATTGACTGGAGTGGCAACAAGTTCACCCCCTACCTGCTGCTGGAGCGCCAGGTCACCGATGACAAGGGCCAGCTGCAGACCGTCAAGGTGGGCATCCTGGGTCTGACGCCGACACAGGTGTTGCAGTGGGACAAGCGCCATCTGGAAGGCAAGGTGGTGGTGGCCGACATGGTCGAGACCGCCAACCACTATGTGCCCGAGCTGCGTGCCAAGGGGGCCGATCTGGTGGTAGTGGTTGCCCACACCGGCATCAACGCCAACAGCTATGAGGCCATGATGGAGAACTCCGCCTGGCATCTGGCTAAGGTAAAGGGGATAGATGCCCTGATGCTGGGTCATGCTCACAAGAACTTCCCGGGTGATTTCCCTGACTTGCCAGAGGTGGACAATCAGGCCGGTACCCTGAGCGGTATCCCGACCGTGATGCCCGGTTACTGGGGCAACCACCTCGGCATCATCGATCTCAAGCTGGAGCAGGTGGACGGCAAGTGGCAGGTGAAGCAGAGCCAGGCCAGCCTGCGCAAGATCGACTCCAGTGAAGGCAGTGCCGTGGATCAGCGGGTGGTGGATCTGGTGCAGGCGGATCACGACGCCACCAACCAGTGGCTGGACGAGCCGCTTGGCAAGATCACCTCTCCCATCCACAGCTTCTTCGCCCTGGTGCAGGACGACCCTTCGGTGCAACTGGTGAGCGATGCCCAGCGCCGCTACGCCGAACAACTGCAACAAGACGGTCTGCTCAAGGAGCCCTACCCCATCCTGTCGGTGGCGGCCCCCTTCCGCGGCGGGCGCAACGGCATCAATGACTTCACCTATGTGGCTCAGGGGAACATCTCCCTGCGCAACGTCTCCGACCTCTACATCTATCCGAACACCCTGCAGGTGGTCGAGGTGAACGGGGCCACGGTCAAGGAGTGGCTGGAGATGAGCGCCGGCCAGTTCAACCGGATCGACGCCAGCAAGACAGAGGTGCAGTGGCTGGTGAACGAAAGCTTCCCCACCTACAACTTCGATGTGATCGACGGGGTGAGCTACGAGGTGGATATCACCCAGCCGGCCCGTTACAGCAAGGAAGGGCTCAAGGTCAGCGACGGTCAGCGCATCAGCGGGCTCACCTTCAATGGCCAGCCCATCGATCCGGCCCAGAAGTTCTACGTGGTGACCAACAACTATCGCGCCAGCGGTGGCGGTCACTTCCCGGGCATCGACGGCAGCAACATAGTGCACGAAGATCCCTCCGAGACACGGGAGATCATCGCCCAGTACCTGAAGGCCCAGTCTGCGGAGAATCCGGCTGGCTTCAGCCCGGCGGCCAACAACAACTGGCACATGAAGGCGCTGCCCGCAGGCGTTGACGTGCGTCTCTACTCTTCCCCGGGTGAGGAGGCCAAGGCCCTGGCTGGTGCGGATCTGGCGTACCAGTCCACCCTGCCGATGGATGACGCCAAGCACCCCGGTTACGCCATCTACCGCTTGGTCCGCCAGTAATTCGGTGGTGAAAAGCAGATAACAAAAGCCCTCGCACTGCGAGGGCTTTTTCATTCCTGACCGAAGGGGGTTATCTCAGTAGTCACCGGGGTCCTCTGGGTCGGAGCGGGTCTTGAGGGAGCAATGCATGCCTCTCAGTAGTAACCTGCGTCTTCAGGGCTGGGGCGGGTCTTGAAGCGGCGATGCAGCCACATGTACTGCTCGGGGGCCTTGCGCACGGCGGCTTCAATCTCGCGGTTGGCGCGGGCGGCATCGACCAGGTCGTCACCGCTCGGGTAGTCTTCCAGCGGCGCCCCTATGTGCAGGGTGTAGCCGTCCTGGGTGCGGATGTTGTAGCAGGGCAGGGTGACGGTGTTCTTGACCCGGGCCAGGGTGGCGGTACCCGTGATGGTGGCCGCCTGCTCCACCGCGAAGTAGGGCACGAAGACGCTGGCGTGGCTGCCGTAGTCGTGATCCGGCGCGTACCAGAGGGCGTCGCCGTTGCGCAGTGCCTTGATCATCCCCTTCACGTCCATCCGGTCCACCAGGTACTTGTTGGAGGCGCAGCGACCGTGGTACTGGGCATACTCCAGCACCGGATTGGTGTTGGGGCGATAGACGCCGACCCCGGGCCGCACCAGGCCGAAGCAGCGGGCATTGAGCTCAAGGGTGAGGAAGTGGCAGGAGAGCAGCAGCATGCCCTGACCCTTCTCGATGGCGTCGATGACATGCTCTTCCCCCTCCACCTTCATCAGGCGGCGCATCCGCCAATCCGGCCAGAACCAGGCCATGCCCACCTCGAAGATGGCGCAGCCCACGCTCTCGAAGTTCTGTTTGAGCAGGGTTTCCCGCTGATCCCGGCTGAGCTCGGGCATCGCCAGCTCCAGGTTGCGACGGGCAATCTTGACGCGGGATTTCAGTACCTTGCGGGCCAGGGTGCCGAGCTGACGACCCAGCCACATCTGGCTGCGCCAGGGCAGCAGCACCAGCAGCCACAGCAGGTACAGGCCGAACCAGCTGCCCCAGTAACGGGGATGGAACAGACGGGGTTCGAGGCGGGGAGCATGTTCTTGGGCCATGAAGAGTCTCTTGTTCACAAAGGCAAGGAAGGGAGCCCAGCCGACACGGGGGTATCGGTGCCCGTGGATAGGCTGTCACTCGCAATCTGGGGATTCTATCCGAAAAACGGGGGCGGGTGCGAATCGCCATCACCTGGTCAGAGGGGTCAGGTGGGGAGCGCCATGGCGGGCATGGCAGTGCTTTTTTCACGTCCTGGAAAAGAGTGTGATAAAATCGCCCGCTGAAATTTTCAGGTTTTGAGAGCCGATACAGATGAAAATCACCCTGCCCGAGTTTGAGAAAGCCCGCGTTCTGGTCGTTGGCGATGTCATGTTGGATCGCTATTGGCATGGCCCCACCGGCCGGATCTCGCCGGAGGCGCCGGTGCCCGTGGTCAAGGTCGAGCACATCGAGGAGCGCCCGGGTGGCGCCGCCAACGTGGCCCTGAACTCCGCCGCCCTGGGTGCCCAGGCCGTGTTGCTCGGGCTGACCGGTCAGGATGAGGCCGCCGATGCCCTGGCCGGCCAGATGGCAGGGGTCAAAGTCGCCTGTGATTTCGTTCGTCTGACCGACTACCCGACCATCACCAAGCTGCGGGTGCTGTCCCGCAACCAGCAACTGCTGCGCCTCGATTTCGAAGAGGCCTTCCACGACGTGGACGCCAGCCTGCTGATGGGTAAGGTGGAGCAGGCGCTGCCAGGGGCCGACGTGATGATCCTCTCCGACTACGGCAAGGGCGCCTTGAACGACGTGCCTGGCATGATTGCCCGCGCCCGCGCCGCCGGTATCCCGGTGCTGGTGGATCCCAAGGGGACGGAGTTCGAGAAGTATCGCGGCGCCACCCTGCTGACCCCCAACATGTCCGAATTCGAGGCCGTGGTGGGCAAGGTGAAGAGCGAAGAGGAGCTGGTCGCCAAGGGGCTGGAGCTGGTCAAGCGCTTCGAGCTGGACGCCCTGCTGGTGACCCGTTCCGAGAATGGCATGACCCTGATCCGCGAAGGGCAGCCGGAGCTGCACCTGCCAGCCCAGGCTCACGAGGTCTATGACGTCACCGGTGCCGGTGACACCGTCATCTCCACCCTGGCGACATCCCTTGCCGCCGGCATGAGCCTGGACGAGGCCTGCGCCTTGGCCAATACCGCCGCCGGCATCGTCGTTGGCAAGCTGGGTACCTCCACAGTGAGCCCGGTGGAGCTGGCCAACGCCCTCTACACCGAGCAGGAGACCGGCTTTGGCGTCATGTCCGAGGCCCAGCTCAAGGTGGCCGTGCAGGCCGCCCGCCTGCGCGGCGAGAAGGTGGTGATGACCAACGGCTGCTTCGACATCCTGCATGCGGGCCACGTCTCCTACCTCGCCAATGCGGGCAAGCTGGGGGATCGCCTGATCGTTGCGGTCAACACCGATGAGTCCGTGCGTCGTCTCAAGGGGCCGGGCCGTCCGGTCAACCCTACCGAACGCCGTATGACTGTGCTGGCGGCGCTGGGTGCCGTGGACTGGGTGGTGCCCTTCGCTGAGGACACGCCCCAGCGACTGATCGCCGAAATCCTGCCGGACCTGCTGGTCAAGGGGGGCGACTACAAGCCCGAAGAGATCGCCGGCTATGCCGAAGTGACCGCCAACGGCGGCGAGGTGCGGGTGCTGAACTTCGAGGACGGCTGCTCCACCAGCGACATCATCAAGACCATTCGCGAGCGCGGCTGAGGCGAACTAACGTGACCATTGTCGGCGCCCTCGGGAGCCGGCAATCAGGCAGCAAAAAGGCGACCCGGGGGTCGCCTTTTTTCATGCCGTGAATCCGGCTCAGGACTTCTTGGTGACCTGGGCGGCGGGCATCAGGCCCTGGTTCACGTCTTCCAGATCCTTCTGCTCCAGTATGCCGGCGGCCTGCTTGAGGGAGAGGATGCTGAGGATGTAGTTGTAGCGGGCCTCGGAGAGCTTCTGCTTGGCCTGGTACAGCTTGCGGGTGGCGTCCAGCACGTCGACTATGGTGCGGGTACCCACTTCATAACCGGCTTCGGTTGCCTTGAGGGCGCTGTCGGCGGAGATGACGGACTGGCCGTAGGCACGCACCGAGCCGATGCTGGCGTTCACGTTGTTATAAGAAGAACGCACCGTGCTCTGCACCGAACGGAAGCTGCGCTCCAGCTGCTCGCTGGCGGCCACGTAGTTGAACTGGGCCTGCTTGACCTGGGAGGTGGTAGCACCCCCGGTGTAGAGCGGCAGGTTGAAGTTCAGGCCGATATTGCCCTGATTGCTGTTGCTCTCGGGGTTGCGGATCTCGTCCTTGTAGTCGTTGTAACCGGCGGAGAGGCCGGCGCCCAGATCCAGGGTCGGCTCGTGACCCGTCTTGGCCAGGTCGATCTGCTCCTTGGCGATGTCCTTGCCGATGCGGGCGTTGTGCAGCTCAAGGTTCTTGTCCAGTGCCAGCTCCAACCACTTGTCAGAGTTGAACGGCGTCTTCTGCGGGGCGAAACGCTCGGTGTTGAGCACGTCCAGTTGGCGATGATCGATGCCGGTCAGCTCGCGCAGGCTCTCATAGCTGTTGTCCAGGGTGTTCTCGGCATTGATCTCGTCTGCCAGCGCCTGATCGCGCTCGGCCTCGGCCTCATGCACGTCGGTGATGGCGGTCAGGCCCACTTCGAAGCGCTGCTGAGTCTGTTCCAGTTGACGCTCAACCGCGACCTTGTTGGCGCGAACAAATTCCAGGGTGTCCATCGCCTTGAGCACATTGAAGTAGGCCTGGGCGGTACGCAGCATCAGATTCTGGTACTCGAGGTTGTAGCTCACGTCGGACTGGGTGGCACTCTTCTCGGTCAAGTCCAGGTTGACCCAGTTGCTGCGACGGTAGATGGACTGATCCAGTGTCACTGAGCCGGTGGCGCCGCTGTTGGTCTGGGTATCGTCCTTGTTCTGCAGATAGTTCAGGCCGGCACCCAGATTGATCTGTGGCAACAGGGCTGCGCGGGATTCGTTGATCTTCTCGAAAGCCTGGTCTCGCTTGGCCTTGGATTCCAGCAGTTGGGTATCCTTGACTTGGGCTTGTTGGTAGATTTCGAGCAGGTTTTCGGCATGAGCGGCACTGCTCACACCCAGCATCACCATGACTGACAAGAGTGTTCTTTTCATATGATAGTTTTAACCTTATATATCAACCCAAAGCTGTCCGCTGGATGAGGGGGGATTGTCATCGACCAAGCTTGATTTCAGCTTAACCACTCTACTATAAGCAGATTTCATTGCGAACTGTCTCTTTTCCAGCGACAGAAACGTCAAGAGTCAGGGCGAGTTTTCTCGGCAACGCGCCTAGCCAAATGTCCTGTGGCTGCTAAAATCCATCCCTCATCGTCGGCGAGAGCGAGTGAATGAATGTTCATTCATGCCCCCGAATATTATGGTCAAACCAAGCCAAGTCAAGCTGGTAGGAGTCTCGTATGTCACAGCAAGCCTTGCCTCAAACCAGTCATTATTCCGGTGATGATGTGAAAATCATCGATAAATCATCGGGATACAACGGCTTTTTCAAAGTGAACGTCTATCGACTGCAACACAGGTTATTTGCCGGCGGCTGGAATGAGCCCATCGTTCGCGAGCTGTTCGAGCGAGGCCATGCGGCCGCGTTGCTGCCTTATGATCCCGTGCGCGACCAGATAGTGCTGGTGGAGCAGTTCCGCATCGGTGCCATCGAGACCAGCCCGACTCCCTGGTTGCTGGAACTGGTGGCCGGCATCATAGATGAAGGGGAGACCGCCGAGGCTGTGGTGCGCCGCGAGGCGGTAGAAGAGGCGGGCATCGAGGTGGGTCGCTGTGAGCATGCCATCAGCTACCTGGTGAGTCCGGGTGGCAGCACAGAGCGGATCGAGGTCTATGTGGGGGAGGTGGATGCCAGCCAGGCGGCGGGGATCCACGGTCTGGCGGAAGAGGGTGAAGACATCCGGGTCCATGTGGTGAGCCGCGAGCAGGCTTACGCCTGGCTCAAAGAGGGCCGCATCGACAATGCCGCCTCCGTCATCGCCCTGCAATGGCTGGCCCTCAATCATGGCGAGCTGCAGGCCCGCTGGCTGGCGGGGCGCTAAGGTGTTGTTCGTTCAATATTGCCTGCGGGTTGTGACTGATGGAGCTGCGATATGCCATTAGTCCAGAGCCCGATGAAGCGCTATGTGCCTGATTTGATGTCCTTGCAGCGTACCTGCGAGGTCAATTACATGGCCCTGATGAAGCTGTTGCCTCCCGGTGGTTCCGTGGGGGCCGAACGCCGTTATCAGGTAGGCAACGGCCTGCAGTTCCAGCTCACCGTCACCGAGGAGAGCCGCTTTACCAGTCAGGTGATCCTGGCCCAGCACAATCCCGAGTTGCCGAGCTACTTGCAGGCTCGTATCGAGATTCGTTTGTATCACGACGTGCGGATGGCGGAAGTGTGTGCGGCGCAACAGATTTCAATGTTGCAACCACGTTATGATTATCCCAATAAAAAAATGCATCACAGGGATGAAAAAGAGCAGGTAAATCTATTCCTGGCCGATTGGCTAAGATTTTGTCTCAAACATGGCACCAGCCTGATCAACATCCTCTAGTCGAACCCAATAAAAAAGAAGCGTGATTTTGGAAACAGAGCTACCTCAGGCGCCGGACGGCAGTGTGCGCCTGTTACAGATTACCGATACTCATCTCTTCGCCAGTGCCGAGGGACGACTGCTGGCCGTGCGAACCGCAGAGAGCCTGGCTGCCGTGCTGGAGCAGGTGCAGGCCAACGCGCATCCGTTCGATCTGATCCTCGCCACCGGGGATCTCTCCCAGGATCACAGCCCGGAGTCTTATCAGCGGTTTGCTTCCATGATGGCGCCGCTGGCTCGCCCCATCTACTGGTTGCCCGGCAACCACGACGACGGCCCCCTGATGACAGAGTACCTCCACGCCGCCGGGATCAGCGAAGCCAAGCAACTGGTGGGGGACCACTGGCAGGTGATCCTGCTCGATACCCAGGTGCGCGGCAAACCCCATGGTGTGCTCGGCGATCACCAGCTGGCGGCCCTGGATCAGGCGCTGCGCCAGCATCCCGAACGTCACGCCCTCATCGCCCTGCACCATCAGGCGGTGCCGGTGGGCTGTGCCTGGCTGGATCAGCACAATCTCAAGAATGCCGACGATCTCTTCGCCGTGCTGGCCCGCCACCCCCAGCAGAAAACCATTTTGTTCGGCCATGTGCATCAGGAGTTTGACGAGGTGCACCAGGGGGTGAGGCTGATCGCCAGCCCCTCCACCTGTATCCAGTTCAAGCCGCTGTCCGATGGTTTCGCCCTGGACGAGTCCGGTCCGGGCTGGCGCTACCTCACCCTGCATCCTGATGGTCGCATTGCCAGCCAGGTGTGGCGTCTGCCGGTGGGACAGTTCGTGCCCGACCCCGATGCCACCGGGTATTGAGGAGTCCGTCACCATGACCCCGGTTCTCCTTTATCTGCATGGTTTCAATTCCTCGCCGGGCTCCGCCAAGGCGCAGCAGATGGCTGCCTGGGTCGCCGAACACAGGCCCGACATCGAGGTGCTCATCCCGGCCCAGCCCAATACGCCGGCGGCGGCCTGGGAAGCCATAGAGCGTGCCATTGCCGAGGCCAGGGCTCGCCATGATGGCCAGCTCAGGCTCGGTGCCGTGGGCAGCTCCCTCGGTGGCTTCATGGCAACGAGAGTCAGTGAGTTGTATGGCTGCCGCGCGGCCCTGATCAACCCGGCGGTGCGCCCCCATGAACTGCTCTGCGACTACCTCGGCCCCCAGGTCAATCCCTACACCGACGAACGCTATGAGTTGCTGCCAACCCACATGGACGAGCTGCGGGCGCTGGCGGTGCCGGTAACCGCCCCCGAACGGCTCTGGATCCTGCAACAGCAGGAAGATGAGGTGCTCGACTATCGCAAGGCATTGAGGGAATACGAGTTTGCCCGCCTGTCGCTGGAGTGCGGTGGCAACCACGCCTTCGTTGGCTTCGAACGCTATCCGGCTCAGATCATTCACTTCCTCGGGCTTTAGCCGTGCAACCGCCGTTGGCCACCTTTCTGGAACAGGTGCTGGCCACGGCCCAGGCCGGACTCACCTACTCCAACGATCCATTCGATATCGCCCGCTTCGAGGCGCTGAGAGCGGCCACTACCGCCCTCATTGTCAGCCAGAGCGAGCTGGCGCCCGAGGCCATCGCCCAGTGGATTGCCCTGGATAGTGGCTACCCCACACCCAAACTGGATGTGCGGGCGTTGATCCTGGATGACGCGGGCCGGCTGCTGCTGGTGCAGGAGTGCAGCGACGGGCTCTGGACCCTGCCGGGGGGCTGGTGCGACATCGGCGACTCGCCGGCGGGCGCCGTGGTGCGCGAGGTGAGCGAAGAGACCGGCCTCGAATGCCGGGCCGTGCAACTGCTGGCCCTGTTCGACAAGCTCAAGCACCCTCATCCGCCGCAACTGCCCCATGCCCACAAGGCCTTCTTCCTGTGCGAGGTGACGGGCGGATCGCTGCTCACCGAGACTGACGAGACCCAAGGTGCGGCTTATTTCCCCATCGATGCCCTGCCCGAGCTCTCCCGCCACCGGGTTGTGGAGTCCCAGCTGCGCAGCCTGCACGACCATGTGCAGCAGGGGCGGCGCCACACCCTGTTTGACTGACACACCCGGGACGCTGAGCCCGGTGGCAAGGAGGCCATATGATCAAGCGCATCGGCAACACCCTCATCCAGGGGAAACACAGGGCCAGCTGTCATTGCGGCGCCGTGGTGCTGGAGCTCAGCCTGCCACATGGGGTGGTGGATCCCCGCCGCTGTGACTGCTCGCTCTGTCGGCGGCGGGGGGCCATCGTCGCCTCGGTGCCGCTCTCGGGCATCCGCATCCTGCAGGGAGAGGCCGAGCTTCGCTGTTACCAGTTCAACACCCATACCGCCAGGCACTACTTCTGCGGCGTCTGCGGCATCTACACCCACCATCAGCGCCGCTCCAATCCGGCCGAGTATGGTTACAACCTCGCCTGCCTGGAGGGGGTCAATCCGTTCGCGCTCGGCGAGGTGCCGGTGCTAGACGGGGTCAATCATCCCGCCGATCGTTAAAGCAACGCCGGCCCCGGCCCGGCCCTTTCCCGAAAAATGGCAGGGTACCTGTCCAGATCAAGCTTTCTGTGCTGGGAGTTTGTTCTGCCTCCGCCGAGCAGTTAAGATTCCCTCCAAACGTCAATTCGCAAGGCCCTCCATGTCCACTCAATACAATGCGGATGCCATTGAGGTCCTCAATGGCCTCGAACCGGTGCGTCGCCGCCCCGGCATGTACACAGACACCACCCGGCCCAATCACCTCGGCCAGGAGGTCATCGATAACAGCGTCGACGAGGCGCTGGCGGGCCATGCCCGCACCCTGGAGGTGACCCTGTATGAAGATCAGTCCCTCGAGGTGATCGACGACGGTCGTGGCATGCCGGTCGACATCCACCCGGAGGAAGGGGTATCCGGGGTGGAGCTGATCCTCTGCAAGCTGCACGCGGGGGGCAAGTTCTCCAACAAGAACTACCAGTTCTCCGGCGGTCTGCACGGGGTGGGCATCTCCGTGGTGAACGCCCTGTCCGATCGGGTCGAGGTGACGGTGCGCCGGGACGGCCAGGTCTATGACATCGCCTTCGAGCGCGGCGACAAGGTACAGGAGCTGACCATCACCGGCACCTGTGGGCGCCGCAACACCGGCACCCGGGTGCGCTTCTGGCCGCAGGCAAGCTATTTCGACTCGCCCCGCTTCTCGGTCTCCAAGCTGGAGCACCTGCTTAAAGCGAAGGCCGTGCTCTGCCCCGGTCTCACCATCAAGTTCCTCGACAAGAACACCGGCATCAAGCTGGAGTGGTGCTACGAAGATGGCCTCAAGGATTACCTCATCGATGCGGTCAAGCAGTTCACCTGTCTGCCGGAGCAGCCCTTCGTCGGCGCCTTCAGCACGGATCAATCCGCGGTGGACTGGGCCCTGTGCTGGCTGCCGGAAGGGGGCGAATGCCTCGCCGAATCCTATGTGAACCTGATCCCCACTGCCCTCGGCGGCACTCACGTCAACGGTCTGCGCCAGGGCCTGCTCGACGCCATGCGCGAGTTCTGCGAATTCCGCAACCTGCTGCCTCGCGGGGTCAAGCTGACCCCGGAAGACATCTGGGATCGCTGCGCTTACATACTGTCGGTCAAGATGCAGGATCCCCAGTTCGCCGGTCAGACCAAGGAGCGGCTGTCGTCTCGCCAGAGCTCGGCCTTCGTCTCGGGTGTGGTGAAGGATGCCTTCAGCCTGTATTTGAACAGCAACACCGAGCTGGCGGAGCAGATAGCCGAGATCTGCATCAGCAGCGCCCAGCGCCGGATGCGCGCCGCCAAGACGGTGGTGCGCAAGAAGATTACCCAGGGACCGGCCCTGCCCGGCAAGCTCACCGACTGCAACTGCGCCGACCCCATGCAAGGCGAGCTGTTCCTGGTGGAGGGTGACTCCGCGGGCGGCAGTGCCAAGCAGGCGCGGGATCGCGAGTTTCAGGCCATCATGCCGCTTCGCGGCAAGATCCTGAACACCTGGGAGGTGGAGGCCGGTCAGGTGCTCGCCTCGCAGGAGGTGCACGACATCTCGGTGGCCATAGGCCTGGATCCGGATTCGGACGATCTCAGCGGTCTGCGCTATGGCAAGGTGTGCATACTCGCGGATGCGGACTCGGACGGTCTGCACATCGCCACCCTGCTCTGCGCCCTGTTCGTGAAGCACTTCCGTACCCTGGTCAACAAGGGCCACGTCTACGTCGCCATGCCGCCGCTCTACCGGATCGACATCGGCAAGGAGGTCTTCTACGCCCTCGACGAGGACGAGAAGAACGGCGTGCTGCAACGGGTCGAGGCGGAGAAGAAGAAGGGCAAGGTGATGGTGACCCGATTCAAGGGGCTGGGCGAGATGAACCCGAAACAGCTGCGGGAAACCACCATGGATCCCAATACCCGCCGCCTGGTGCAGCTCACCATGGGCGAGCTGGAGGAGGGGGACGAGACCCTGCAGCTGATGGACATGCTGCTGGCCAAGAAGCGCGCCCCGGATCGCCGTGAATGGTTGGAAGAGAAGGGCAACCTGGCCATCATCTAAGCCATCGACTGGCCCGCGCGGGTCAGCAAGTATCAGCCGGAGTCGCCCAGGGGCGGCTCCCGAACCGAAAGAGATAATCACATGAGTGATGCTATCGAGCTCAGTCTGGACGGGGTAGAGCGCCAGCCCATGCGCGCCTTCACCGAGCAGGCTTACTTGAACTACTCCATGTACGTCATCATGGACCGGGCCCTGCCGCACATCGGCGACGGCCTCAAGCCCGTGCAGCGGCGCATCATCTACGCCATGAGCGAGCTGGGGTTGTCGGCGCTGTCCAAGCACAAGAAGTCCGCCCGTACCGTGGGTGACGTGCTGGGTAAATACCACCCCCACGGCGACAGCGCCTGTTACGAAGCCATGGTGCTGATGGCCCAGCCCTTCTCCTACCGCTACCCGCTGGTGGACGGTCAGGGCAACTGGGGGGCGCCGGACGATCCCAAGTCCTTCGCCGCCATGCGTTATACCGAGGCGCGGCTGTCGCGCTTCTCCGAGCTGCTGCTCTCCGAGCTCGGCCAGGGCACGGTGGAGTGGACGCCGAACTTCGACGGCACCATGAAGGAACCCGTGGTGCTGCCCGCCCGCCTGCCCCACATCCTGCTGAACGGGGTGACCGGTATCGCGGTGGGGATGGCGACCGATATCCCGCCTCACAACGCGCGGGAAGTGGCTTATGCCTGCGCCGAGCTGCTGGACAACCCCAATGCGGGGCTCGATGCCTTGATGGCGCACATTCAGGGGCCGGACTATCCGACCAACGCCGAGATCATCACCCCGCGAGACGACATCCGCAAAATCTACGAGACCGGCAAGGGCTCCATCAAGCAGCGGGCTGTGTGGAGCGAGGAGGATGGCGACATCGTCATCACGGCGCTGCCCCATCAGGCCTCCGGCGCCAAGATCATGGAGCAGATCGCCGCCCAGATGGTGGCGAAGAAATTGCCGATGGTCACCGACCTGCGGGATGAATCTGACCACGAGAACCCGACCCGTCTGGTGATCATTCCCCGCTCCAACCGGGTGGATGTGGAGGGGCTGATGGCCCACCTGTTCGCCACCACTGACTTGGAGAAGAACTACAGGGTCAACCTCAACATCCTGGGGTTGGACAACAGACCCCAGGTGAAGACCCTCAAGATGATCCTCTCCGAGTGGATCGTCTTTCGCCGCGAGACGGTGCGTCGCCGTCTGCAATATCGTCTCGACAAGGTGCTGGCCCGCCTGCACATCCTCGAAGGCTTGCTGGTCGCCTACCTCAACATCGACGAGGTGATCGAGATCATCCGCACCGAGGATGAGCCGGGCAAGGTGATGGTGGAGCGCTTCAACATCAGCGAGACCCAGGCCGAGGCGATCCTCGAGCTCAAACTGCGCCATCTGGCCAAGCTCGAAGAGTTCAAGCTGCGTGCCGAGCAGGAAGAGCTGGCGCAGGAGCGCGACAAGCTGGAGCTGATCCTGGGCTCCGAGCGTCGCCTCAACACCTTGCTCAAAAAAGAGCTCTTGGCGGATGCCGAGAAGTACGGCGACGATCGCCGCACCCCCCTAGTGGAGCGTGCCACCGCCGTGGCCCTGACCGAGAAGGAGCTGACCCCGAGCGAGCCGGTGACCGTCATCCTGTCAGACAAGGGCTGGGTGCGCGCCGCCAAGGGCCACGATGTGGACGTTATGGGGCTCTCCTACAAGGCGGGGGACGGTTATCTCGCCCACGCCTGCGGGCGCAGCAACCAGCAGGCTGTGTTCCTCTCCAGCCTGGGCCGTACCTATTCCCTGGAGGCGCACACCCTGCCTTCCGCCCGCAGTCAGGGGGAGCCGCTCACCGGTCGCTTTGCGCTGGGGCCGGGGGAAGAGGTGCGCCATCTGGTGATGGGTAACGAGGGGGAGCCGTATCTGATCGCCAGCGACGCCGGTTACGGCTTCGTCTGCAAATATGACGACCTGATTGGCAAGAACAAGAACGGCAAGGCGCTGCTCACCGTGCCGGAAGGTGGCCAGGTGATGGCACCCCAGAAGATTGGCTCGCCAGAGACAGATCTCTGCATGGCCATCTCCAACGAGGGGCGCATGCTGCTGTTCCCGCTCAGCACCCTGCCGGTGCTCGGCAAGGGCAAGGGCAACAAGCTGATCAGCATTCCATCGGCGCGGGTCAAGGCGCGGGAAGAGTTTATGGTGATGGCCGCCATTATCCCGCAGGGGCAATATGTCACCCTGTTTGCCGGCAAGCGCAAGCTGACCCTCAAACCGTCTGATCTCGACTACTACCGTGGCGAGCGCGGCCGCCGCGGTGCCAAGCTGCCCCGAGGCTTGCAGCGCGTCGATCGCATCGAGATTGAACCCGCCGCCGGTGCAGAACCGGTTGCGGGGGAAAATCAGGAAGGTTAATAAGTAATGAAGGGCGCGAAAGCGCCCTTCAAAGTAAATAGATTTAAGTATTACCTTCTAATAACATGCCTACAAATTTGTTAAGTCTATAATTGATGGCATCTTTATTAGACCCGCCTGAACAAAAGTCAACAATGCTATTACTATGGTTAGCCAAAACATGCGCCTTTGATTTGAAATATTGTCTGTATGTTTTCTTTCTTGCTCTTCATATATTTCAATGGCAGAGATACCATGACCAGTTATATCATATTGCATATGGTTTGTTCTCTTTAGTTCATTTGTATCAGAAAGAGCTTCCAAATATAGTTCAATCTTTGATAACTCTAACTCACGATTGGGATGTAAGTACCAACGATCAGAGTGAATTATTGACATAATAGATAGTGGTGTTATTTTAATTTCACCATCTAGATTAGCATTAAGAATAGCTCTTAATATTTCTATTCGGTCTTTGGTGACCAGTTTTTTCCTATTAAAAAGCCCCTGTAAAAACCATTCCTTTTTAGTTAATAACCAGGAGGTAATGTATGGGAGCCTAAGGAAGGTGCGAACAA
>NZ_CDBZ01000120.1 GCF_000819985.1 Aeromonas media
CGGGAATTCAGATAATAAGTGCGACACTCATGGATGAATGGCGAGAGGTGGCCAACTGCTGATTGGTGGTACCCTTCTGCTCGCCAAAGTAAAAGCAGTATCACCATGAGCTATCAGCAGTTGACCGAGGGGCAACGATACCAGTTATCGGTGCTTCGCGCACAGGGGATGTCCATCCTTGCCACCGCACGCGCCATTGGCGTTCATCGCTCCACCCTCTACCGGGAGCTGCGTCGTAACGCCGGGCCGCAGGGCTACCAGCCAGACAATGCGCATCAGCACGCCACCCACCGACGGGCCAGTGCGGCCAAATCTCGGCTATCTGCCGATGTCATCCAGTTTGTCGAGCTGACACTCGCCTGGTGGTGGAGCCCGGAGCAGATAAGCGCGGTGGGCAAGCAGATAGGCCTCATGGTGAGTCACGAGTGGATATACCGCCATGTGGCCGCCGACAAAGCCCGGGGTGGCCAGTTGTACCGCCATCTGCGCCAGGGCCACAAGCGCTACCGCAAGGGGGCGAGCAGCCTGCGTTCTCCCATCAAGGAAGCCCGCTCTATTGATGAACGGCCGGCTATCGTCGATAGCCGGGAGCGGCTCGGTGATTGGGAGGCGGACACGGTGCTGGGCAAGCAAGGCACAGGTGCACTGGTCACCCTGGTGGAGCGCAAGAGCCGGCTCTATCTGGTCAAGCGGGTCGCGAGCAAACAGGCTGGGGTGGTGCGGGATGCGATAATCGAGATGTTAACGCCCTACATCGAGCAGGTGCATACCATCACCTTTGACAACGGCGGCGAGTTTGCCGAACACAAGGCGATAGAGGAAGCGCTGGGTGCCGAGACTTACTTTGCGCACCCTTACTCTTCGTGGGAGCGCGGTCTGAACGAGAACAGCAATGGGCTGTTGAGGCAGTTTATCCCAAAGGGAACAGACCTGAGAGAGGTCACGGACGAGGATGTCAGGAGAGCGGAGCAGTGGCTCAACCTACGACCTCGGAAATGTCTCGGATTCAGGCAGCCTGTCAAGGTATTCGAAGAGTACCGTCAGGCGGCATAGGCGAGTGTCGCACTTCGAAGTTGAATTCGCG
>NZ_CDBZ01000121.1:0-1225 GCF_000819985.1 Aeromonas media
GCCCAGCACTTCCCCCCCCAGCATGATGCCGCCCCCCGAGGGGAGGATCTCCCCTTGCTCCTCAACAGCGGCCGGCTGCGTGATCAGTGGCACACCATGACCCGCACCGGTCACGTGCCCAGGTTGCAGGAGGCCGAGCCCTGGCCCAGAGTGCGGGTGGGGGCCGCCAGCCTGCTGGCGCTCGGTGCCAGGGAGGGGGATCTGGTGCGCCTTCACAACGAGCTCGGGGAGGCCCTGCTGCTGGTGGGGCTGGACGAGGGGCTCAGGGAAGGGGAAGCCTTCCTGCCCATGCACTGGACCGACAGCCAGTGCAGCCAGGGGGCGGTCAACCGCCTCATCGCCGCCGTGGTGGATCCCCTCTCCGGCCAGCCCATGTTCAAGCAGGGGCGGGTGCAGGCCAGGGCGCAAGCCACCCGTTGGCAGGGACTCTGGTGTGGCCGCAGGGACTGGCGCGAGCCGGTGGACTGGTGGGCCAGGCGCCCCCTGCCCGAGGGCAACTGCACCCTGCTTGCCTCCTGGTCAGAGGCCCCCGAACTCCTGTGGCAGCGGCTGGCAACCCAGGGGCGCTGGCTGCGGCTCCCCCTGAAGGAGGGCTGGCTCGCCCTGGCCCTGGCCGGGGATCGCATCGAGGGCATCTTGCTGGTGGGGGAGCGGCGCCCGGACATCAAGGTCGATCTGCTGGCCAGCCTGCTCGGCACGCCGCTGCAGGCGGGGGCCCTGAGCCAGACCCTGGCCCAGGCCCTGGCCGGTGAGAGCCGACTGGTCTGCTCCTGCCTGCGGGTGTCGGAGCAGCGCATCGTCGATGCCATCACCCGGCAGGGGGTGAGCGAGCTGGCCGGGCTGCAGGCCCTGCTCGGCTGCGGCAGCAACTGCGGCACCTGTCTGCCAGAGATCGACAAGCTGTTGATCAAGCATGTCTATATCGCCCAGGCCTGAGGCCTGGGCAGCAACACAAGGAGTGTGCGATGAGCCAAATCAGTCTGGTAGGAGCGGGCCCCGGGCCCCTCGAATTGTTGACCCTGCGCGCCCTGCACCGCATCGAGGCGGCAGAGGTGGTGGTCTATGACCGCCTGGTGGGGAGCGAGATCCTGGCCCGGATCCCCCAGGGGGCGGCCCGCTTCGACGTGGGCAAGCGCTGCGGCGAGCCGAGCCCGACCCAGGAGGAGATCAATGCCCTGCTGCTGGCCCTGGCCCGCACCGGCAAGCGGGTGGTGCGGCTCAAGGG
>NZ_CDBZ01000121.1:1530-2199 GCF_000819985.1 Aeromonas media
GGGAGGAGGCGCTGCACCTGGCCCGCCACGGCATCGAGGCCGAGCTGGTGCCTGGTATCACGGCGGCCCTGGGGTGCGCCGCCAGCACTCTTATTCCCCTGACCCACAGAGGGCTGGCCCGCTCCCTGACCCTGGTGACGGGTCATTTGATGGACGAGGGGGACTATCGGGGCTGGCAGGGGTTGACCCGGGCCGGCCATACCCTGGTGTTCTACATGGGGCTGGAGCGGGCGGCCCAGATCCGGCAGGGGTTGCTGGCGGCGGGGGCCTCGGGCGATCTGCCGGTGGCGCTGGTGGTGGCCGGGTGCAGTGCGCGCCAGCAGGTCCATCACGCCCGGCTGGAGGGACTGGAGCAGGCCGCCCGTGCCCTGCTCGGCCAGAGCCCCGTGCTGATGATCATGGGGGAGGTGGTGAACCTTGGCGCCGAGCTGCAGGCCCTGCTGAACCAGACCATGGAGCGGGTAGCCTGAGCAGGGTTTCCCCCTCTACCCCCACTACCTCCTGATGGATAAAAAGGAGGTAGATTCAAATAGTTGGCCTTCATGTTGCGGCATTGGCAGCAGACACGTTGCGATAGCCGTTGGCAAGGAGCGCCATGACTACTCTTCCCCGGGGCCAGGATGGCCCCCCCTCCCGCCTGCTGATCCACGCCGATGATCCGGGCCAGGC
>NZ_CDBZ01000121.1:2398-13902 GCF_000819985.1 Aeromonas media
CTCGCCCTGCTGCAGCAGGGAGTGTTGCTGGTGCCCCACCCCTGCGGCGAGCGGGAGCCGGTGGAGCAGTGGTTGCGGCTCGCCCGCAGCCAGCTCGCCATGGTGCAGACCCTGATGCAGACCGAGAGCGAGCTGCGCCAGAAGCTGGTGGAGCGGCGGCTCATCGAGCAGGCCAAGGGGCGCCTGATGCGTCATCAGGGGCTGGATGAGGAGCAGGCCTATCGCCTGATGCGCAGCACCGCCATGAGCCGCCACCTGAGCCTGGGGGAGCTGGCGCGGCAACTGCTGCAGGCATTGCCCGCCTGAGCGCCCCGCTGGCAAACCGTTTTGGTGCAATTGCGCCTAATTGAGGCAAACAGGGGGGAGAAGGAGGGAAGAAAAAGCCGGGAAAGGCCGTCCGATGCGGCTTGGCCAATCTGGCACGAAAAGTGAATTACCCAACATACAAGGAGTGATGGCGCCCAGGGCCCGTCACTCGCAACAGGGCAAAGAGGCCTCACCGATCCCGGATCGGTGGGGCTTTTTTTTGGTCGCCATCCTGCAACGAGGCAGGAGGGTGACAGCCCGGAACAGGGAACCGAGCGAGGGACTGGAATGAAAAGACGACAAGGATGTGCGGGGTTGCTGCTGGCGGTGCTGTCGCTGCCGGTGCTGGCCGCGGTGGGTGCCCCCGAGCAGGAGGAGCTCAGACTCGGCTTCATCAAGCTGACCGACATGGCGCCGCTGGCGGTGGCCTACGAGCGGGGCTATTTCGAGGACGAGGGGCTCTACGTGACCCTGGAGGCCCAGGCGAACTGGAAGATCCTGCTGGATCGGGTGATCGACGGCGAGCTGGACGGCGCCCAGATGCTGGCGGGCCAGCCCCTGGCCGCCCACATCGGCATCGGCACCCAGGCCGAGCTGGTGACGGCGTTTGCCATGGATCTCAACGGTAACGCCATCACGGTGGCCAACAGCGTCTGGGCGGCCATGGCAACCCAACTGCCCAAGCCGGTCGCAGGAGAGGTGCCACCGCCGGTGAGCGCCGCCGCCCTCAAGCACGTGGTGGCGGAGTACCGCCAGGGGGGCAAGCCCTTCAACATGGGGATGGTGTTCCCCGTCTCCCCCCACAACTACGAGCTCAGGTACTGGCTGGCGGCGGGCGGCCTGCATCCCGGCTTCTACGCACCCAAGCTCGGCGACAACTCGGGCCAGCGCCAGGCGGACGTGCTGCTGTCGGTGACGCCGCCGCCGCAGATGCCCGCCACCCTGGAGGCGGGCACCATCGCCGGCTACAGCGTGGGGGAGCCCTGGAACCAGCAGGCGGTCGCCAAGGGCATAGGGGTGCCCGTCATCACGGATCAGGAGATCTGGCGCAACAACCCGGAGAAGGTGTTCGGCGTCACCCGGCAGTGGGCCGAGCGCCACCCCAACACCCATGTGCGGCTGGTGAAGGCGCTGCTGCGGGCGGCCTGGTGGCTGGATGCAGAGCAGAACGGCAACCGGCGTGAGGCGGCCAGGATGCTGGCCAAACCCGAGTACGTGGGGGCCGACGAGCAGGTGATCGCCAGCTCCATGACCGGCACCTTCGAGTATGCCAAGGGGGACAAGCGGCAGCTGCCTGACTTCAATGTCTTCTTCCGCCACCACGCCACCTATCCCTACTACTCCGACGCCATCTGGTATCTGACCCAGATGCGGCGCTGGGGCCAGATCCCCGAGGCCAGGCCGGACGCCTGGTTCGAACAGGTGGCCAAGGCGGTGTATCAACCGGGCGTCTATCGCCAGGCCGCCGAGGCGCTGATCGCCGAGGGCAAGCTCAAGGCGCAGGACTTCCCCGACTTTGCCAGCGAGCAGGGCTATCGCGGCCCCCAGGATGGCTTCATCGACGGCCTCATCTACGACGGCCGCCACCCCAACGCCTATCTGCAGCAGTTCGCCATCGGCCTCAAGGGCGATGAGCGGGTGCAATGAGCGAGGAGAACGCAATGAAACGACATAAGTGGCCACTCATCAATTGGAAAGCCATCAATCTGAAAACCCTGGTGCAGCCCCTGCTCGGCGTGCTGCTGTTCCTCGGCCTCTGGCAGTGGGGGGCGAGCCAGGTGCAGACCAGTCTGGGCACCCTGCCCGGGCCGCTCGCCACCGCTAGCCAGTTCTGGTCCCTCGGCCAGGAGCACCTGGCGGAGCGGGAGAAGGCGAGCGCCTTCCTCGAGCGCCAGCAGGTTCGCAACGCCGAGCGGCTGGCGGCGGATCCGGCGGCCGAGGTGAAGCTGCGCCCCTACACCGGGCGCCCCACCTTCTTCGATCAGATAGCCACCAGCCTGTTCACCGTGCTGTGCGGATTCGGGTTCGCGACCCTGATCGCCATCCCGTGCGGGGTGTTGCTTGGCATGAATCAGGGGCTCTATCGCGCCGCCAACCCGGTGATCCAGCTGCTCAAGCCGGTCTCCCCCCTGGCCTGGCTGCCGCTCATCACGCTGGTGGTGAGCGCCCTCTACGCAAACCCGAGTCCCTGGCTCGCCAAGTCCTTCCTCACCTCGGCGCTGACGGTGACCCTCTGCTCCCTCTGGCCGACCCTGATCAACACCGCAGTCGGGGTGGCGGGGTTGGACAGCGACCTGCACAACGTCAGCCGGGTGTTGCGCCTCTCCTTTGTGACCCACGTGCGCCGCATCGTGCTGCCCGGCGCCCTGCCCATGATCTTCACCGGGCTGCGGCTCTCCCTTGGGGTGGCCTGGATGGTGCTGATCGCAGCCGAGATGCTGGCCCAGAACCCGGGGCTCGGCAAGTTCGTGTGGGACGAGTTCCAGAGCGGAGGCTCGGCCTCCCTGGCCCGCATCATGGTGGCGGTGATCACCATAGGCCTCATCGGCTGCGCCCTGGACAGGGGCATGCTGGCCCTGCAGCAGTGGTTGTCCTGGGACAAGCGCCAGGTGCTGCGTTAATCACATTTCTATTCAGGCAGGAGAAGAGCCAATGAAGAGTTATCTGGAGATAAGCGACGTCGGCATCTCGTTCGAGACGGAGCAGGGCAGCTTCGAGGCCCTCAGCCGGGTCAACCTGCGCATCGAGAAGGGGGAGTTCGTCTCCCTCATCGGCCACTCGGGCTGCGGCAAGAGCACGGTGCTCAACCTGGTGGCCGGGCTGCTGGAGCCGACCCTGGGCGGCATCATCCTCGACGGCCGCGAGGTGGCGGGGCCTGGGCCGGAGCGGGCCATGGTGTTCCAGAACCACGCCCTGCTGCCCTGGCTCAGCGTCCAGCAGAACGTGGCGCTGGCGGTGGCCCAGGTGGAGCCTGACAAGCGGGCGGTGGCGGAGCGGGTGGACTACTACCTCTCCCTGGTGCAGATGGATCACGCAAGCCAAAAGATGCCCCACGAGCTGTCGGGGGGCATGAAACAGCGGGTCGGCATCGCGCGGGCCCTGTCGCTCTCCCCCAAGGTACTGCTGATGGACGAGCCGTTCGGCGCCCTCGATGCCCTGACCCGGGCCCATCTGCAGGATGCCCTGATGGCGATCCAGGCGGAGCTTGGCAACACCGTCATCATGATCACCCACGACGTGGACGAGGCGGTGCTGCTCTCCGATCGCATCGTCATGATGACCAACGGCCCCAGTGCCACCGTCGGGGAGATCCTGACCGTGGACCTGCCAAGGCCCAGGGACAGGGTCGCCCTGGCGGATGACCCCCACTATCACAAGCTGCGTCAGCAGGTGCTGCGCTTCCTCTACGAGAAGCAGCGCAAGGTGACCCCCCTCAAGGCAGCCGGGCAAGTGCGCAGCAAGCTGCGCGCCTGAGTCCACCGGATTCAAGGAAGAGAGATATGACTGACAAAGAGCAACAGTGGGTGATCGGCGACGGCGTGGACCTGATCGATCGCCAGAGCGCCGGCTCCGCCGAAAAGCAACGCCTGCTGGTGGTGGGCAACGGCATGGTGGGTCACCACTTCGTCGAACAGCTGGTGGCGGCCGGTGGCCTCGACCGGTTCGAGGTGACGGTATTTGGTGCCGAGCCTGACTCCGCCTACGACAGGGTGCACCTCTCCGAGGTATTCGGCGGCAAGGCCCCGGAGGCGCTGCGCATGGCGGATCCCGCCTGGTATGAAGAGAGCGGTATTGCGCTGCGGCTGGGGGCCGAGGTGGAGGTGCTCGACCGGGCCGCCCGCACCCTGACGCTCGCCAACGGCGAGCAGTTCCCTTACGACCGTCTGGTGCTGGCGACCGGCTCTGTGCCCTTCGTGCCCCCCATCCCCGGCCATCAGCGGGAGGGCTGCTTCGTCTACCGCACCCTGGGGGATCTCGCCGCCATCCGCGATGCCTGCGCCCAGGCCCGCAGCGGCGTGGTCATCGGCGGTGGCCTGCTGGGGCTGGAGGCGGCCAACGCCCTGCGCCTGCTCGGGCTCAAGACCCAGGTGGTGGAGTTTGCCCCCAGGCTGATGCCGGTGCAGCTCGATGAGAGCGGCGGCGCCGTGCTGCGAGACAAGATTCAGGCGCTCGGGGTCGAGGTGCTGGTGGAGAAGGCCACCGAGTGCATCGAGGATGGGGAGCAGGCTCGCCACCGGCTGCGCTTCAAGGACGGCTCTCATCTTGAGACCGATGTCTTGCTGTTCTCGGCAGGCATCCGCCCCGCCGACGCCCTGGCCCGCCAATCCGGGCTGAACGTCGGGGAGCGCGGCGGCATCTGCATCGACGACGGCTGCCACAGCTCGGATCCCGCCATCCTCGCCATCGGCGAGTGTGCGCTCTGGCAGGGGCGCATCTTTGGCCTGGTGGCACCCGGCTACCAGATGGCCCGCACCGCCGTGGCCAGCCTGTGCGGCGGCGAGACCCGCTTCGCCGGGGCCGACATGTCCACCAAGCTCAAGCTGATGGGGGTGGACGTGGGCTCCATCGGCGACGCCCACGCCAGCACTGCCGGGGCCCAGGAGCTGCTGTTGCTGGACAGGGTCAACGGCATCTACAAGAAGCTGGTGACAGACGGCGAGGGCAATCGCCTGCTCGGCGCCATCCTGGTGGGGGACGGAGCCGATTATGAGCGGCTGCTGCAGTACTACCAGAACGGGGTGGCGCTGCCCCAGCCGCCGCTCTCCCTGCTGGTGGGAGAGGCGGGCACGGCCCCCGCGCCCCTGGTGCTGCCGGACAGCGCCATCCTCTGCTCCTGCCACAACGTCAGCAAGGGGGACGTGGTGGCCGCCGTCAGGGCGGGCAATCACGAGCTTTCTGCGGTGAAGAGCTGCACCAAGGCGGGCACCGGCTGCGGCGGCTGCAGCAACCTGCTCAAACAGGTGGTGGATCAGACCCTGGCGGATCTTGGGGTCGAGGCGGACAAGGGGTTGTGCGAGCACTTCGCCTACGGGCGCCAGGAGCTCTATCACCTGGCCCGTGTCGGCGAGCTGAAGAGCTTCGAGGCGCTGCGAGACAAGCATGGCCAGGGTCTGGGCTGCGACATCTGCAAGCCGACGGTCGCCTCCATCCTGGCGTCGCTCTGGAACGAGCACGTGCTGGAGAAGCCCCACCGCGCCCTGCAAGACACCAACGACGCCTTCCTCGCCAATCTGCAAAAGGACGGCACCTACTCTGTGGTGCCGCGCATCCCGGGGGGGGAGATCACCCCGGAGGGCCTCATCACCATAGGGGAGGTGGCGCGCAAGTACGGCCTCTACACCAAGATCACCGGCGGCCAGCGCATCGATCTGTTCGGCGCCCGGGTCGATCAGCTGCCCGCCATCTGGGGCGAGCTGGTGGCGGCGGGGTTCGAGACCGGTCAGGCCTACGGCAAGTCGGTGCGCACCGTGAAGTCCTGCGTCGGTTCGACCTGGTGCCGCTACGGGGTGCAGGACTCCATGACCCTGACCCAGACCCTGGAGAACCGCTACAAGGGACTGCGAGCCCCCCACAAGCTGAAGTTTGCGGTCTCAGGCTGTACCCGGGAGTGTGCCGAGGCTCAGAGCAAGGACATAGGCGTCATCGCCACCGAGCGGGGCTGGAACCTCTATGTGTGCGGCAACGGTGGCATGCGGCCGCGCCACGCCGACCTGTTCGCCACCGATCTCGACGAGCAGACCCTGATCCGCTACATCGACCGGCTGCTGATGTTCTATGTGCGTACCGGGGACAGGCTGCAGCGCACCTCGGTCTGGATGGAGAACATGGAAGGGGGGCTCGACTACCTCAAGTCGGTGATCATCGAAGACAGGCTCGGCATCGGGGCCGAGCTGGAAGCCATGATGGGGGAGATAGTCGGCACCTGGCAGTGCGAATGGAAGAGTACCCTGGCGGACCCGGACAAGCTGAAGCTGTTCGAGGCCTTCGTCAACCGGCCCGAAGACGAGACACCGCCGCGCCGTGAGGAGCGGGGTCAGTGGGTGCCGGATATCTCTATCAAGGAGGTGGTATGAGCGGGGCCAGCGGGTTGCACGCCCGCCATCAGCATCAAGGAGGTGATATGAAGGATTTCAAGGAGGGCACAGTGCACCCTGAGCATGGGCAGTGGCATCGGGTATGCGAGCTGGCGGCGCTGCCGGAGCAGGCCGGGCGCAGCGCCTGGCTGGGCGGGCGGGTGCTGGCGTTGTTTCGCCTCGGGGAGCGAGTCTATGCCCTGGACGGAGTGGATCCCCTGGCCGGGGTGGCGGTGCTCGGGCGTGGCCTGGTGGGGGATGCCGGGGGCGAACCCGTGGTCGCCTCACCGCTCTACAAGCAGCGCTACGCCCTGATGGACGGCCGCTGCCTGGATGATCCGGCCCTGAGTGTCGCCTGCTGGCCGGTGCGACTGGACGGCGGCGAGATCTGGGTACAGCTGGAGTGAGAGGGCTGCGCACATTGTCATCAAGGATCACCGGGCTTGCCCGGTGATTTTTTGTGGTCGACCCGACATTTCTTGCACGCAACCATGGCGGGAAAACGTTTCTCAATAATAATAGACAAACGTTTGTAACTGGATGTTTGTCTATGACGGAACGTGAGCAAGAGATCCTCGCCCTGCTGCGCCAGGATCCCATGATTGCCCAGCAGGAGCTGGCGGACAGGCTTGGCATCAGCCGCTCGGCGCTGGCGAGCCACATCTCCAGCCTGATGCGCCAGGGCTATGTGCAAGGCCGCGGCTATGTGCTGCGTGAAGGCCCCTACGCCGTGGTGATCGGCGGCGCCAACATGGATATCTGTGGTTGCAGCCATGACAACCTGCGCATCGGCGATTCCAACCCGGGCCGGGTACGTACCTCGGCTGGCGGGGTGGGGCGCAACATCGCCGAGAACCTGGCGCGGCTCGGCACCGATACCCGGCTGCTGACCGCGGTGGGCAACGATCAGTACGGCCATCACCTGCTGGAAGTGAGCCAGCGTGCTGGCGTCGACGTGCGCCAGGTGCTGGTGCTGGATGGGCAGGCGACCTCCTGCTACCTCAGCCTGCACGACGGCAGCGGCGAGATGAGCTGCGCCGTCAACGACATGGGCATCATCGACGAGCTGACTCCGGCCAGGCTCGCTCCCTTGAGCGGCTTCCTCGGCGCGGCGCGGCTCTGGGTGCTCGACACCAACCTCGCCACTCACACCCTGGACTGGCTGTTCGAGCGCCAGGGTGAACACATCATCTTCGTCGACACCGTCTCTGTGGCCAAAGTGGAGAAGATCCGCCCCTGGCTGCACCGGATCCACACCCTCAAGCCGAACCGCACCGAGGCGGAGCAGCTGTGCGGCTTCACCATCGCCGGGCCCGATACCTGGCCCATGGCGGCAGCCTGGTTCCACCGCGCCGGGGTGCAACGGCTGTTCCTGAGCCTCGGCGATCAGGGGATTTTCTACAGCGACGGGGAGTGCCAGGGCCATCTGCCCGTGCTCGGCAGCCCTGTCGTCAATGTGACCGGCGGCGGCGATGCCTTCATGGCAGGACTGGCCCACGCCTGGTTGCTGGAGCAGGGCATCATGGAGGCGACCCGATTCGCCCTCGGCTGCGCCGCTCTCACCGTCAATTGTTCCGATACCGTCTTTTCCGGCCTATCCAAGGCCGCCGTTGAACGCATGCTGGAGGAGTACCCATGTTGAACGCTTACCTCGATATCCAACCTGAAGTCGCCGCTGCCCTGGCCGCCGGCAAGCCGGTGGTGGCTCTGGAATCCACCATCATCTCCCACGGCATGCCCTATCCACAGAACGTGGAGACGGCGCGCCAGGTGGAGCAGGTGGTGCGCGACAACGGCGCCGTGCCGGCCACTATCGCCATCATCGACGGCCGCCTCAAGGTGGGTCTGGATGAGGGGGCCCTGGAGGCGCTGGGCAAGGCCGGCCACGCCGCGACCAAGTGCAGCCGACGGGACATCCCCTTCGTGCTGGCGAACAAGGGGCTGGGCGCGACGACTGTAGCGTCCACCATGATCATTGCCGCCATGGCGGGGATCCGGGTGTTCGCCACCGGCGGCATCGGCGGCGTGCACCGCGGCGCCCAGGAGACCTTCGACATTTCGGCGGATTTGCAGGAATTTGCCCAGACCCCGGTGGCCGTGGTCTGCGCCGGTGCCAAGTCGATCCTCGACATCGGCCTGACCCTGGAGTATCTGGAGACCCAGGGGGTGCCGGTTATCGGTTATCAGACCGAGGAGCTGCCCGCCTTCTACACCCGGGAGAGCGGCTTCAAGGTGGATTACCGCCTCGACACCCCGGCGGCCATCGCCGAGGCGCTGCGCCTGAAGTGGGAGCTGGGGCTTGCCGGCGGCGCCGTGGTCACCAACCCCATCCCGACCGAGTTTGCCATGCCCAAGGCAGACATCGACGCCGCCATTGCCCAGGCACTGCGTGAGGCGGACGAGCAGGGGGTCAAGGGCAAGGAGTCCACTCCCTTCCTGCTGGCCCGGGTGTGCGAGCTGACCGGTGGCAACTCCCTGGCGGCGAACATCCAGCTGGTGCTGAACAATGCCGCCCTGGGTGCAAAGATTGCCGCCAGCCTGTAACGGCAGGTGGATGAATGCAAAAGAGGGCCTGTTGGCCCTCTTTCTTATTGTGCAAATCGGTTACATAAAACCTTATTGCAGCACCAGTCGACCGTTGAGGGGTTGCACGGGTCTGTTGTTGGGGTGGTGCATCACGGCCTTGAAGGCATCGATCTGGGCCTGGCTCACCTGCACCGGCTGCTTCATCACCAGCCAGCGCACCCCTTCCGAGCAGGGCGGCGTGGTCAGGGAGCCGCTGAAGCGGTAGTAGTCGCGCTGGGCGGGCAGCAGTTGCTCCGCCGAGATCGGCTGCTCCAGGCTGTGCATCTCCCCCGCCTTGGCTGGCAGGGTTTGCCAGGCCTGACTCAGTGCCCCATTGGCCCAGCCTGGCTCGAACATCACGGCGACCACTGCCAGCTCCCCCTTGTCATTGGCGTGCACCAGGTGTCCCTCCAGGGGGTAGGACCTGCCCTCGATGAGGTTTTCGCTGGGAGCGTGGAAGTGGAACTGCTTGAGCTCGAAGCGCATGCCGTCGAGCTCAAGGCTGCTGCCCGGTGCATAGTTGACCTGCACCGTGTGACCGTTGTTGACCAGGGTCTTGCCGCCCGGCAGGTAGTGGAACTGCAGTGGTGCCAGCTCGGCTTCCACCAGACCTGCGAGGTTGACCGGCGACTGGTTGCTGCCCGCGCACTGGCCAAATTCCGGGGTCAGGCTGGCCCATTTCGCCGGGCCGGCCTCACCGCTGTATTCCCAGTGCGGAGCTGCGGCGAAGGCGGTGGGGCACAACAACAGAGAGCAGGCCAACAGGGACTTTCTCATCATGCATCCTTATCTTGATTGAAAAGCGCGGCCATCCGTTTCCCCACTCGGTGAGGGAACAGCAGATGGCATTCTCTGGAATGCGGGATACAGAATGTCAGACCGGATATTTATTATTGAGGATCATTGCAGGCGATATTTATGATGCATTTAATATGAATCTAAATAATCTTAGGCCACTCCTTAATATTGAATGGTGGCTCTTTAAAATGAAAGCAATCTAATTAATTGGCTGGTATCAAGGATGAATTCTTTCATGTTCCTCTCATCGAGGTCAGGCTTTTCACCTCGCAAGCCTTCGCTTCAAGTCCACCAAAAAATCACAATTCATTGTTTTTTATTGTCATTTTTCATTCCTGTTTTGAACTTGAACAAATGATAGACAGTTGCTCCCGAGCAGGCTGACGCTGCGATTGTTCGCAAACTCAAGAGAGAGAGTAAATATTGTCTGCTGGCGCTGGCGCTGGCGCTGGCCTTGCCCGGAACGGGTAATAGGGCCGATATAACTGGTCAGCCCGGTCAACTGCTGTACCGGGAGGGCTATGCCTCAGGACAACAAGTCGGCCAGCCGGCTTGCGGACTACGCAGTAAAGGTGGATGAGGTGAAGCAGCTGAGCGGGCTCGACTTCTGCGCCGAGCGACCTGATGAGCCGGAAGAGGCCATGGAGTTCAGGCTGATGGCCATATGGGCAGCGGCTCTCCCTCATGACAACAGGGGCCTCGGCCCCCGTTGTCATTTGCTGATCTCATCCCCCACCTGCTTGACCGCATCCCGGGTACCGTGGCCGATCTCGCGGGTCACGTCACGGGTGGTGTGGCCAATTTCCCGGGTCACGTCCCGGGTGGTGTGACCCACGGTGCGGCCCGCCTCCTTGATGTCGGCGCAGCCGCCGAGCAGGCTGCCCAAGGCCAGGCCGAGTGCCATCAGTGCCATGCAGTCATGCCTCATGCCGTGCTCCTTTTCGTTTCATCATCATCTTCATGTCGATGTCGGCATTATGGCCTCGTGTGCAGCGGCCGGGCAACCAGCAGGGTGTGGCCCGGTCCCGGGATCTCGTGCTCGGCCTCCACATGGAAATGAGCCTCGCGCAGGCACTGGTACAGCTGTTTGGAGTGATAGAAGCGGCTGTTGCCGTTGGCCAGGCAGGTGAAGTAGAGGGAGGTGGCGTTGAGACTGAAACTGGCGGCTTCGAAAGTCTGCCTGTCCCAGAACAGCTCCAGGATGCAGACCCGGGCGTCCGGTTTCATGGCCAGTCGGACCCGGTTCAGGATGGCGACGATCTGCGCGTGGCTGAAGCAGTCGAGAAACTGGCTCATCCACCAGATGTCCGCCTCGCCGGGCAGGGGGCCTGGTTGCAGCAGATCCACCGGATGACCCTGCACCCGCTCCGCCAGTCCGGCCTCCTCGATGTTGAGGCGGGCCAGTGCCAGCTGCTCGGGCAAATCCAGGATGGTGACCCGCAGAGCGGGATCCCGTTTGGCACAGGCGATGGCCCACTTGCCGGTGTTGCCGCCCAGATCGTAGAGGTGGCGCGGCGCATAGCCGAACACCTTGTCCTGCGCCTGCTGGAATGCCCAATCGGAGTAGAAGTGATCGAACGCAAACCAGCTGCGGCGGGCCGGTTCGGGCAGCTCGTTCAGGTGCGGGTAGAGGGTCTGCCATGGACCAAACTCCTGCAAGCCGGCCGGCGAGCCCTGACGGATGGCGTCGAGTAGATGGGGGCCTTGTTGATCAAATCCAAAGTCGGATACTCGCTCCCCAACCCGCCGGGCGGGCTTAGT
>NZ_CDBZ01000122.1:0-454 GCF_000819985.1 Aeromonas media
GCGGACGTCAGCCGAAGGTCTGCCCCAGGGATTTGAGCTGGCGCGCCTTGGTGAGCAGGATGTCGCTCGAGGCATCCATGTCGTGCATCTTGTTGCTGTTGGTGTGGGAGTGCTGGGAGATGGCGTTGACGTTTCGGCTGATGTCCTCCACCACCGCCTGCTGCTGCTCGGCCGCCGCCGAGATCTGGGTCGACAGATCCACTACCCGCTCTATCTCCGTCAACACCTGATGCAGGCTCTGTGACCCCTGCCGGGTCAGGGTCACACAGGACTGGGTCTGCTCCAGATTCTGTTGCATCATCCCCTTCCAGCCATTCAGGGTACGCTGGATCTGCCCTATGCTGCCCTGGATCTGCTCGGTCGCCTTGTGGGTACGGGTAGATAGGGTACGCACCTCGTCAGCCACCACGGCGAAACCACGCCCCTGCTCCCCTGCCCGGGCCGCCTCGATGGC
>NZ_CDBZ01000122.1:626-1435 GCF_000819985.1 Aeromonas media
TTGGTCTGATCCGCGATGCCCTGGATCTCGCTCATCAGCACCCCGATGCGATCCGACTCCTCCGCCAGCGCCACCGCCGCCGTGAAGGCGTGTTCGGCCTGGGTAGCCAGCTCGGTGACCCTGTGCTGGGTATCCTCCAGCTGCTGATCGGTATGCTGGCAGTGCACCTTGGCCTGGGCAACCTGGTTGTCGGTCTCCTGGATGTTGCGGGCTATCTCATGGGCCGTCGCCGCCATCTCGGTGATGGCGGTCGCCACCTGCTGGGTCTGGATGTCCTGCTCGGCGATGTCGGCGCTCGCCTCGCTGGAGGCCGTCTTGAGATGGACCGCCAGATCCTGCAGGGAGAGGGTCGCATCGTCCACCCGCCCGAGCACGGTGCGGATCCTGGCCTGCAGCAGCTTGATGTGGAAATCGGCGATGGCGCTGGGTTCATCCCCCGAGTAGATGAGCCGGGTCAGGCTGTCGTACTCCTCGGCCAGCTGTTGCAGATAGCGGGGGGTGGTGATGATGGCGTGGCGATAGAGGAGGCCAAGCCACAAAAGGGGCAGCAGCATGAACAGGGCCCCCAGAGGCCCCGTCAGATAGGCACCCGCCGCCAGCATCAGCAGCAACCCGGCGATGGCCAGCCCATGGCGCACCGGGCGCAGGCTCAGGCCCGCCTTGCGATCCCCCCGCTCCACCGCCCTCAATCTCCCGTAGGTTGCGGCGGCGACGGCCTTCATCCCGGGCTCGGCCCGATTGCGTACCGACTGATAACCGCTTATCCGCCCCTGCTCGAAGATGGGGGTGACATAGGCGTCGACCCAGTA
>NZ_CDBZ01000122.1:1584-2470 GCF_000819985.1 Aeromonas media
GCGGCCTTGGGCATGTCGGGATGACGCACCATGTTGTGGTGCTGACCTATCATCTCGGCCCTGCTGTATCCCGCAACCCGGCAGAAGTGATCATTGGCATAAGTAATGACCCCCTGCAGATCCGTGGTGGAGACCAACTGTTCATTGGACGGAAAATCCACCTCTTCATCAACGAGATGAATCTGGGTTCTGTTCATGGCGCACGCCTCTTGTGTGATAACTCAGTGAGCGTAGTCAAGCCATGGCGGCCAGGCCAACGCGGCCCCTCAGGCAGTGGGGATGGCTGAGAGGCCTTCCTCTGAATCTATGACGGCGCCCTCAGTTCTCAGCCACCGGACGGCATTCACGATCCCGGATCAGCTTCTTGTTCACCTTGCCGACACTGGTCTTGGGGATCTCCTGCACGATGCGGATCTGGCGTGGAATGGCCCAGCGATTGATGCGGCCGCTGTCGACGAACCCCTGCAGGTGGGTCTTGATGGCCTGCGCATCCAGGCTCGTCCCCTCCTTGCCGACCACCAGCGCCAGGGGCCGCTCCCCCCACTGCGCATCCGGCACCCCGATCACGGCTACCGCATGGACGGCGGCATGGGCGCTGATGAGACTCTCCAGCGCGAGGGAGCTTATCCACTCTCCCCCGGTCTTGATCACATCCTTGATGCGATCCTTGATCTCGACCGTGCCGTTCGGGGTGATCGAGGCCATGTCCCCCGTGTGCAGCCAGCCCCCCTGCCAGAGCTCTGCCCCCTTGTCCGGCTCTTTCAGGTAGCCCTGGGCCAGCCAGGGAGCACGCACCACTATCTCCCCCATGGTCTGGCCATCGTGAGCCAGCGCCCGGCCCTCCTCATCGATGATGCGCAAGTCCACCAGCCCGATGGGCTTGCCG
>NZ_CDBZ01000122.1:2581-3743 GCF_000819985.1 Aeromonas media
GGTGCGGATCCGCAGCGGCAGTTGCTCGGCCATGGGCAGCGCCAGTTCCGCCTCGGTCAGGTGCACCACGCACAGCAGCGGGCAGGTCTCCGACATGCCGTAACCGGCGTGCACCAGGATCCCCTGTCGATGGGCCTGGGTCGCCAGTCCGAGCGGCAGCGCACTGCCCCCCAGCAGCATCTTCCACCCCTCGAACGAGGTCTGTCTGGCCTCCTCGCAGTCGAGGATCATCTGCAAGATGGTCGGCACACAGTGGGAGAAACTCACCCCCTCGTCGCGGTAGAGCCGCACCAGCTTGTCTGGCTCGTAACGCCCCGGATAGACCTGCTTCACCCCCAGCATGGTCGCCACATAGGGGACGCCCCAGGCATGGACGTGGAACATGGGGGTGATGGGCATGTAGACATCGTCTGAGCAGAGCAGGGACTGGCCCGCATGGGCCGCCAGGGTGCCCAGTTCGTTGAGGGTATGCAGCACCAGCTGGCGGTGGCTGAAGTAGACCCCCTTGGGATCCCCGGTGGTGCCCGTGGTGTAGAACAGGGTTGCCACCGAATTTTCGTCAAAATCGGGGAAATCGAAGTGGCTGTCCGCCCCGGCCAACAGGGTCTCGTACTCCCCGAGCAGGGGCAGTGTGGTGGAGGGCTGCTCCCCATCGGTCAGGCGGATATAGCCGCGCACCGTGGGCAGCTTCTCCTGGATGCTCGCCATCATGGGCAGGAAGTCGTCATGGACCAGCACCAGATGATCCTCGGCGTGGTGCATGGTGAAGGCGATCTGCTCCGGCGATAGGCGCACGTTCACCGTGTGCAGCACGGCGCCTATCATAGGCACGGCGAAGAAGCATTCGAGGGAGCGGTGACTGTCCCAGTCCAGCAGGGCGACCGTGTCCCCCGGCCCTATGCCCGAGGCCGTCAGCAGGTTGGCGAGGCGGTGGATGCGCTGGTTGAGGGTGCGATAGTCATAGCGCAGCCGATCTGCGTAGACGATCTCCCTGCCCGGGGGCTGGCGCACCCCGGACAGCAGCAGGCTCTTGATCAGCAAGGGATAGGCATGGGCTCCCTGGGCTGGCGGTATGATCCTTGTCTTCACCATACGGACTCCTTCCGATTCGTGTCTGGGCGCAGGGAGGCATCCCTCCCTCGCAATGGGGTTAGCGGGCGTC
>NZ_CDBZ01000123.1 GCF_000819985.1 Aeromonas media
ATTCAAGGCATTTGCGGGAGAAAAAATCGGCTAAAACATGAAGAAATGAAATGACTGAGTCAGCCGAGAAGAATTTCCCCGCTTATTCGCACCTTCCCAAGGTGATCCACAGTGACGTGGAAGGGGCCAAGGAAGTAGATGCTGCGCCGCTTGTCGATGGTCAGCACCGGCTGGTAGCCCAGGGTGCACACCATGCTGATGGCCTTGTCCGCGTCCGTGATATTGACCGCCTCGCAGCGATCGGGCCCTGGTCCCTTGACGATCCAGAGCCGGATGCCGGAGGGGGCCATGGTGCGGATCACCAAGCTTTTCTGCTCCCTCGCCAGGGCGCGGTCCGCCGTGTCGAAGTAGCAGTCCTGCTCATGATTGTCCGCCACCATCACCTCGGGGCCGAGGGCCTCGAGGGCACGGAGGAAGGCCGCGCTATCTGCCAGGCGGTATTTGAACTCCACCTCGAAGCGACCCTGAAAATGTGTGGTCATGGCTCGGCACCGGCACCCAAACGGAAAATGAATAGGGCAGACTAGCAAAAGCGCGGGGCTCGCCCAAGCACCGGGATCACAGCCTGGCGCCGACTGCTCTCTTTATGACCATCTGGTGAGGGAAAATCCGCCCTGGTGCACAGCTTGCGGCCGGGCAACTGGGCGCCGCCTGGGGGCTGTGCTCTAATAAGCTCCCTCTTTGGCGGTAGTGCTGCCGCCCTGAACATCGACAACGAGGCGGCGGCCCGGGCCGCGCCAATGGAGCCACAGATGCAGATCACCAGATTGAACCGCTTTATCGGATTGGGGGTGGCGGGCAACTTCGCCGGCCATCTGGAGCAGGCAGGGGAGGCGGCAGATTTCGTCGCCGTCAAGGTCGCGGACAAGGTTGCCCCCAAGGCGCTGTTCCCCTTCTATGTGCCGGATCATCCGGGCCAGCTCGGGGTCTTCCCATTGAGCGGTGAGGCCATCTTCCTGCCAGAGGCGGCGGTGAGCGGTGACGAGAAGGTGCAAATCGAGCCGGAAGTGGCGCTCTGGTGTGAGCTGGAGTACGCAGGGGAGCAGGTGGTGGCCATCCATCCCAAGGCGTTCGGCGCCTACAACGACTGCTCCATCCGTCGCCCCAACGCCAGGAAGATCAGCGAGAAGAAGAACTGGGGGGAGGAGAGCAAGGGACTGGCGGCCACTCTGCTGCCCCTCGGCAGTTTTGTCCCGGGGTGCGAGCTAGACGACTATCGCATCGCCTGCTACCTGGAACGGGATGGCGAGCTGCATCCCTATGGGGTTGACAGTGCGGCGGTGGATTACAGCTACTTCCATCGGCAGCTGCTCGACTGGGCCATCGACAAGTTCAACCATCAGCAGGATGAGGGCCCGGCCGAGCATATCCAGGGGCTGCTGGCCCAGGCGGGGCACCCGGCCCATGCGCTCATCAGCATAGGGGCCACCCGCTACACCCCCTTCGGCGAGACCCACTTCCTCGCGCCTGGTGACACTTCCTGCGTGGTGGTCTACCCGGCCAGCCGTTACGGCGAGGCGGATATTCGCGAGGCCATTCGCTGCCGCACCTTTGGCCCGGATGTCTCCGCCTTGCTCCAGGCAGTTAGGAGCAGGTAATAGTTAGGATTTATTAATTTAGCTAGAGGTGAAAAATCTAACGATAAACACTTCGATGGTAAAGCATAACAAAAATGATAAAAGAGGGATTTTATGTCAACTATATCTGTTCGTTCTGAAACCCAACAAAATGCTGTAGCTGGTGAAGTCGCAGCTCTGATCGCAGTAGTTAGACCAATTTTGGACGGGTTGCTACAAAGTCTGAAGGCAGATGTCGCTAATGAAGTTGGTGGATTGTCTGGTGTAAAACTTAAAATGCTTCCTCGTCTTTATCGTGCTGGCGATGGAGATTGTGGAATTTGTTTCGAATATGCTGTTCATGATGCAATCTTGCAAAAAGACTCTGATGTGCTCGAACGTGTAGAGGATGCCCTAAAATTATGTAAAGTTCCTGGTAAGGCATATCAATCAATACTTTTCGGTGCAGAGAAAAAAGGAGCAAGTCAGTTAATTGCAACGGCTGAAAAGGTTCTTACTGATGATTCTAGACTTTTGACAGGGAAGCAGTCTCAGCCTCCAAAGTTGAAAGGATATCTGAACACTTTGGCTGCGGCGTTTCGTCGCCCAACAACAAGATTATCTCTTCCAACAAGTATCAACGGATTATGGAAGGCAGATCTTTTCCTTGGTACTACAGATGGAGATAGATATATTGGAACAACCGTAAAAATAAATCAGACTCAACTTGAGGCAGCTAATGGGCTGAGGGTTGGTATTGTGCCAGCCAAGGAGCTTCTGATAAAATTAAAAAGGATGATAGAAAAAATCTAATCATATGCCCATTACCTTATGACCAGTCTTTTATGGAAGTTTTTTTTAGTGCATGGGGAATAGTGCAGCAGTTTATATATGCTGATGCCGAAATGCCAAAGGAAGTCGCGTTGCCAATACCCTCTCATCGGCAGGTAGTCAAAGAGTTGGTTTCACGACGAGAGTTTTCTATTGTTGAAGTTATCGAGGCACTTAAACCAATCGCACAGCCCGAACTTCTCGCTACGGCGCAAAGCTATCAATCTCAAACATCTATAATGCCAGGGCAAATCATGATAGATGGAATAATATCTCCTATACCAAAGAAATCTGGTCTGTAAATATTGATTGATGGTGTGGATTAATATGGCGCTATTAATTGTGACGTACTACGCGAATTCAACTTCGAAGT
>NZ_CDBZ01000124.1 GCF_000819985.1 Aeromonas media
GACACCCCGGCCGCCGGCGATAAGCAGGATCCCCTGCTCAAGCTGGAGGCGGCCCGCGGCACCAGCCGGGTCATCTGCTTCTCGCCGGATCACGGCAAGACCCTGCCCGAGCTGGCGCTGCCCGCCATCGAGGCGGTGATCCGCACCTGGATGAGCCAGGTCGCCGAGCTGTCAAGCCAGTGGGAATGGGTGCAAGTGTTCGAGAACAAGGGCGCCGTCATGGGCTGCTCCAACCCCCACCCCCACGGCCAGCTGTGGGGCAGCGACTTTTTGCCCAACGAGATAGCCCGCGAGGAGCAGCACCAGCGCGACTGGCTGGCCGAACACGGCCGCCCGCTGCTGCTGGACTACGTGGAGCGGGAGCTGCAAGACCGCTCCCGCATCGTGGTGGAGACGGCACACTGGCTGGCAGTGGTGCCCTTCTGGGCGGCCTGGCCGTTCGAAACCTTGCTGCTGCCCAAGGCCCATGTGCCCTCAATGCTGGATCTCACCCGGGAGCAGCAAGAAGACCTGGCGGTGGCGCTCAAGGAGCTCACCAGCCGCTACGACAACCTGTTCGAGTGCAGCTTCCCCTACTCCATGGGCTGGCATTTCGCGCCGCCGAACTCGGACTGTCCCGAGGCCTGGCAGTTGCACGCCCACTTCTACCCGCCCCTGCTGCGCTCGGCCACCGTGCGCAAGTTCATGGTGGGCTTCGAGATGCTGGCCGAAACCCAGCGGGACCTGACCCCGGAACAAGCCGCGGAACGCCTGCGTTCCCTCTCCCC
>NZ_CDBZ01000125.1:0-459 GCF_000819985.1 Aeromonas media
GAACACGGTTCCTGCGCGGGGGTGGCCTGTGAGCCTGGATCTCGGCGGACTGATGCCGCTATGGACGCTGTTCCAGCAACAACCTCTGGCACAGGGCATCGGCCTCGCCGCCATGCTGGTCGGGATCAGCGCCTTCCGGCAACGGGATGACGGGCGCTTTCGGTTGCGGCTCTGCCTCTATCAGGCGGCCATCGCCCTCCACTTCTTCCTGATGGGGGCCGGCACCGCGGCCCTCAGTGCAGGCCTCAGTTGCATTCGCACCACCGCCTCTGGGTACACCCGCAGCCCCTGGGTAATGCTGTTGTTCCTGCTTCTGGTCTGGGGGCTCGGCATTCCCGGGATCACCAGCGCGGTACAGTGGCTGCCCATCATAGGTACCACCATCGGCACCTGGGGACTGTTTCGGGCCCAGGGCATCACGCTGCGACTCAGCATGCTGGCGGGTGGCCTGTGCTGGAC
>NZ_CDBZ01000125.1:635-8173 GCF_000819985.1 Aeromonas media
TGTGCTGGACCAGCCACAACATCTTGATCGGCTCCATCGGCGGCAGCCTGATTGAGCTGAGCTTCCTGTTCGTCAACTGCCACACCATGTACCGCATGTGGCGACAACCGCAGTCGAGCCCTGCCTGATCCCTTGCCCTCAGGTGTCGCTGGCCGCAGTCAAGGCATGAGGAAGGCCGATAGCGGCCTTGAAAAAAACCACCGCCCTGAGTCAGGGCGGTGGTTTTTCATTATCTGCTCAACCGATGGCCATCACGGCCGTCGGGGGCTAGTGTTCTGCCGCTTCCGGCTGAGGAGCTTCCGAGCGTTCCCGCTGCAGTTCATCGACCCTGGCTTGCCATTTGTCATGGGCCTGTTTTTGCCCTTGTGACTCGAATTCCTGGCGCATGGTGTCGATTTCTTGGTCAAGTTTTTCCATCAGGATGTCTCCTTGTATCTCGGGTTACACACTGGCTGACGGCGCTGTTGGCCAACCTGCTCTATTCGATTGGACACCAATTATTCCCCGATTGTCCAACTAAATAAACGATTTATTATGCAAAAGCCAATCTATAAAACAGCAAAAATCCTCTTGTGAGACCATATTAAACCCTCCAGAACAGGCGCAACAAAAACACACATTTCACTTAATTATTAATCACTTGAATTAAAAACACTCGACTTTTCCGCCGCCCTTTTCGAGGCCGTCTGGTTATGCACATATTTTTTCACGCGCTCCGCCCAACCCCGCCTTGCCGATGCACAATCGCTCCCGGGCCGCACTTTTGCCGGATGGCTCACATTTCAGGGTGCGGCCATGGCGCACAAATCTCCAATCCTCTCGCCTGACTTTGGGCCGGCATGTCGCCGCCACCTTCTGACAACATCGTCAAAAAACAAGTCAACCATTTGTTTTAAAACGAAATAAAAAATCACCCTCCGATCTAGAAAGACGATATCAAAATGCGAACGAGGTCACAGGATGTGGTGGGCGACACAAAAATCCAGTAAAGGGCACATATGTCCGATTTCGACCCGGGGGTAAGGGCGAAACAATAGGCGGGTCAATTGTTACTCATCACAACGGCTCCAAGAAGGAGCCAGGAGACACCTATGCTCACCTCCTTGATAGACGAAGGACTGATCTGCCTCGACATAGCGGCCAATGACAAACAGGGGCTCTTTGTGGAGCTGGCTGCCCGGCTCAAGGCCAGCGGCAAGATAGCCAATCAGGATCAGTTCGTGCGCGACCTCTGGGCGCGAGAAAACCTCGACAACACAGGGTTTGAACAGGGGGTTGCCCTGCCCCACGCCAAGAGCGAGGCGGTGCTGCAGCCCGCCATCGTCATCGGCATCAGCCGTCAGGGCATAGACTACGGCGCCGAAGATGGCTTGCCCTCCAGGCTGTTCTTCATGATTGCCTCCCCGGCAGGGGGCGCCAACCACCATATCGAGGTGCTAGCCGAGCTCTCCACCAAGCTGCTGGAACCCGGCTTCATTGCCGGAATGCAGGCGGCCACCAGCAAGGTAGAGGTGCTCAAGCTGCTGGCGGCGGCGCCTCCGGCCAGCCTCCGACCACAGACAAAAGTTCAACCCCAGCCGTCAGAGCCGGTCGATCGCAGCCTCAAGGGACAGGTCAATACCCTCAAGCAGCACCTGCTGTTCGGCACCTCCCACATGATCCCCTTCATCGTCGCGGGGGGCGTCTTGCTGTCGCTGTCGGTGATGATGAGCGGCAAGGGTGCCGTACCCGAGGCCGGGGTACTCAAGGACATGGCCGACATGGGGATCGCGGGGTTGACCCTGTTTACCGCCGTGCTCGGTGGCTATATCGCCTACTCCATGGCGGACAAACCGGGCCTGGCCCCCGGCATGATCGGCTCCTGGATTGCGGTGCAGCAGTTCCACACCGGTTTTCTCGGCGCCATCCTGGTGGGCTTCATCGCCGGCCTCATCGTCAATCAGCTCAAACGCATCAAGTTGCCGGACTCCATGAGTTCGCTCGGCTCCATCTTCATCTATCCGCTGATCGGCACCTTCCTGGTGTGCGGCATCGTCATGTGGGTCATCGGGGCGCCCATCGCCGCCATGATGGAGGGGATGAACCACTGGCTCTCCAGCATGGCGGGCTCCGGCAAGGTGATGCTGGGCGCCATCCTCGGCGGCATGACCGCCTTTGACATGGGCGGCCCCATCAACAAGGTCGCCACCCTGTTCGCCCAGACCCAGGTCAACACCCAGCCCTGGCTGATGGGGGGCGTCGGCATCGCCATCTGCGTGCCGCCGCTCGGCATGGCGCTGGCGACCCTGCTCTCGCCCCGTCGCTACAAGAAGGAGGAGCGTGAAGCGGGCAAGGCGGCCGCCATCATGGGCATGATCGGCATCAGTGAGGGGGCCATTCCCTTTGCCGCCGCCGATCCGGTGCGCGTCATCCCGGCCATCGTCGCGGGCGGCATCGTCGGCAACGTCACCGGCTTCATGATGCACAGCATCAACCACGCCCCCTGGGGCGGCTGGATAGTACTGCCGGTGGTGGAAGGCAAGATGGGCTATATCCTCGGCACCATCCTCGGTGCCCTGACCACGGCCCTTGTCGTCAACCTGCTGAAAAAGCCGGTGACCGACGAGGAAGAGATCGCCACCCCGGATGGCGGTTATGAGGTCATCGAAGCGGAAGGAGAAGCTGACGTACTCGCCATCACCGCCTGCCCCTCCGGCGTCGCCCATACCTTCCTCGCCGCCAAGAGCCTGCAGAAGGCGGCCGCCAAGGCGGGGATCAAGCTGAAAGTGGAGACCCAGGGCGCCAACGGCATCATCAACCGCATCACGCCCAAGGACGTGGCCAACGCCCGCTGCGTCATCCTGGCCCATGACGTGGCCATCAAGCACCGGGATCGCTTCGCCAATATCGACATCATCGATGTCAAAACGAAGGATGCTATCCACAATCCAGATGGGTTACTGGCCCGCACCCTGGCAGGCAGCAGCAAGGTAGCCTGACGAGGCTGAATTAGCCGTGCTGAACATAAGGGGCCGCTAGGCCCCTTTTTGCCGTGGCAGGAGATGCGGTTGCGAGCTCACCGCCCCTGCACCACGCCTTGCCATCCCCATAAACAATCCGGCGCCAATGGTGGGCGCCGGATAGGTCGTGGTGACTGCCCAGCCAGGCTGGCTTGTCTGGTCTGTGCGCCGCAGGATCAGGGGGTCGGCTTGACCAGGGTATCGAGTCCGCTCACCACCAGGGTGCCTCTGCCTCGGGTCATCTTGTGGAAGTTGGTGCCTTGCTGGGATGGGTTGTCTGTCCTGGCCAGCAGGGTGGCCCCGTTGTTGTAGTTCTGGATCTCGGTGGCGGTGAGCGGCCGATCCGACAGGATCAGCAGCAGAACACGAAACGTCTTCTGCGAGGTGGTCGCGCTCGGCACCCTGGGTTTCTGGTCGGCCGGGATCAGGGCATAGGCATCGAGACTGGCGGGATCCGTCATCTCGGAGGCGTCCATCAACCCCATCAGGTAGAGCTCGATGTCGGCGTAATTCGCGCTCACATCGTTCAACTGCCCCTTGATCCCAAGCTCGTTTCCCCAGTGGCCAGGATAGCTGGTCGGCACCACCCAGTTTGCCCAGCGATGGGTCATCTCATGCAGGATGGGCCCGTAGGTGGAGGTCGACAGATACTGCTTCTTGTACAAGAAGGAAATGCCCTGCAGCTTGCCGTCCGAGTGAAACACCGCCGTGTTATCAAACATAGAGAGCCCGATACCAGCGACGTCGTTCTTGATGTGGGTGAACTCGCCGGTGGGCATACCCAGGGGCTTTGCCTCGTTGTTCATCAGCACGGTGATAAAGTCGAACTGGTCCTGAAACTGGCCATAGACCAGCCCGGTCAGATCTTTCAGCGCCGCCTGCCCCTCGGGGGAGTTGATGGAGGTCGTATTCCAGAATGCGAACGCCTCCGGGCTCAGTTGCAACGAGGCTATCTGGTTTTGCCGCGGTTCGATGACGATGGGGGCCTCAGGGGCCATCGGCATCACGGTGAGCTGCGCCGACGTGCTGGTGACACCGCCCAGATTGGCGGTAATGAGCGCCATCCCCTCACTCAGACCGATCGCCTCCCCCCGGCTGCCAGAGGCATTGCTGATGGGCGCGACGGCAGACGCATCGGAGGACCAGAGGGTGGCCTCGTCGTCCGTCACATCCTGGTTGCTGCCATCGGAGAGGGTGGCCATGGCCTGATACTGCACCTTGTCCCCCACCATCACAGAGGCATCCGGTGGCGTCACGTCCAGGCTGGTCACCACGGCGGATGATACCGTCACCGGGGCCGAGTCGGTGAAGGCTGCACCGTCGAGCGTGCCGTTCGCCATGATGGTGGCCGTTCCCACTGCCAGGCCGGTCACCAGCCCCTTGCTCCCCGCCTGGTTGCTGACGCTCGCAATCCCGGGTTGGTTGCTTTGCCACTGAATGAGGGGGTTGTCGGTGACATCGAAGGAGGTCCCATCGGTGAGATAGGCCGTGGCGGCAACCTGTGTTTGCAAACCGACCGCAATGTCACCCCCCATCAATTGCACCTCGATCCCGATGACGGCGGCCGAGCTCACCCTGAGCGACTCGGTCGCCTCGAGAGAAACTCCGTTCACCATGCCGCTCACTCCTATGGTGACACTCCCCGGTGTCAGCCCGGTGACCAGCCCGGTCTCGCTGATACTCGCCACCGCCGGATCGCTGCTGCTCCAGGTCAAGGCGTCATGTCCGGTCACCTCGATGGGGTCACTGCCATCGGACAGGGCGGCAAATGCGTGCACCTGCGCGCTCAATCCCATGGGTAACGGATCCTCCGGCGTATGGATATCCAGCCCGGTGATCACGGCATCCGTCACCGCCAGCGGGACAGAAGCCTGGAAGGACGCGTCATTGAGGGTGCCACTGGCCTCAATGTTCGGCTCCCCGACTGCTACCCCGGTGGCGACGCCCTTCTCGCCTGCGTCGTTGCTGACCAGGGCGCTGCCCTCGTCACTGCTGCGCCACTGCAGGCCTGCTGCGTTGGTCACGTCTCGCGACTGGCCGTCGGAGAAGGTGGCGATGGCCACGAAGGTCTGACTCAATCCCACCGGTACTCTGGCCATGGTCGGGGTCAGTTGCAGCTCGGTCACATAGGCATCGATCACCTCCACCCTGGCGGTGGCGCTGTGAGATTCACCATTGACGGTGCCCGTCGTGGTAATGGTGGCCGTGCCTGGGCCAACCCCGGTGGCGAGGCCCTGCTCATCCACGGTGACCACGGCGGTGTCGCTGCTGGTCCAGACGATGTCAGGATGACGGGTCACGTCCTGTACCGCACCATCATCCCAGGTCGCCTGCGCCTGGAACTGCTGCTCGACGCCGACGGGAACCCTGGCCTCCTTGGGACTTATCTGCAACGAGGCGAGGGAGGGCCCCTCCCCCGTTGAGCCCTCATCGTCATCGCTGCCACACCCCAACAGCGCCAGGGCTGCCAATCCTGCTATCAAAAACTTGCCCAATGCCATTACCCATTTCTCCCTAAACCATTCCTTTACCCGACTCGCCCAGAGTGAGCCGGGGCCGCCTGTCGCTGCGGCTGTTTGAACCTGGCGGGGAGTAGAGCAATGGGGCATTTTGCCGTCCACCGAAAGCCACGGCGAAGACAGGCTGGGTTAAGAAAACCGCGATGAAACCAGGCAATCCGCCCCTTGTCCATCGCCGCCCCCGGTGCACGCCAATGAATGAGGCCCTTTCGGGCCCCTGTCATTGCCACCCAGGACTCATGGCGCCGGGCGCAGGCTGAGTGTCATACCAAGGCTCATGCGATCCCATCTGCCGAGCAGGCGCAAGCCGGGGTGACCGGCCAGGTGGTGGGCATTGGCTGCGTGACTCTAGGGTTCCAGACAGACGAAGCCACTGACCTCATCGGGCGTGTGAATAGGTGACATCTGCTATCCCATGAGAACACAGGGCCAGACAAGAGATGGTGACATCAGCCATCCGTTTCTACGAATCCAGGATCCTGCTCAGCAAGGTGAGCGATATCGAGGCACGGGAGGCTCGACAGCGTCAGAACAAGCTGCCGTTGCAGGCCCGGATCCCGCCGGAGGAGCCCAACCCCGACGAGATACCGTGCGAGGAGAACGCCGCCCAGGTATTGGCCAGCATGGGCATACTGTCGTCAAGGCAGCCCTGAGCCCGGCACGATCGGTTTGGCGCGCTTGCCCTCCTCTGCTGCCCCGCCAGCCCCCCGCCCCTTGTCACAAAGAGGATTGCACTTGCCATCGATAAGGCATCCCGGTGCAGACGCAGTCTGCGCCCCTCGCAACCAAGGGCCCTTGTCTCGGGGAATTTATTGATCTTGAACAGGATTTATCCAGTATGGCGTTTTGCGAAATCATGCCATTGGTTAACATGTTTACCTCATCGCCAGCCATGGCGAGGGAATGTCCATGGGGCGCCACGGCTCGAAGAGTGCCGCAGGGTCACCATATGTTCGGTATCAATGGCTCGATTTATTGGCACTAGATAGCTGAGGTAGACGATGTACGGATTGGCACTGTTGTTACATATACTGGCGGCCACCATCTGGACGGGGGGACACATAGTGCTGTCGGTGGTCGTACTGCCAAAGGTATTGAGAGAACGCTCACCCGCCAGGTTGCTGGAGTTTGAGTCGGTTTACGAAAAGATCGGCATGCCGGCACTGATCATCCAGGTGATAACGGGCCTGTTTCTGGCCTATCGAATGCTGCCGGATGTCAGCCAGTGGCTGGACTTTTCCAATCCCATCGCTCACCCGATCCTGTTGAAACTGTCGCTGCTGACCTTGACGCTCTGCTTCGCCATGAGTGCACGGTTTAGAGTCATCCCCCATCTGTCCGAGAAAAACCTCACCACCATGGCCTGGCATATCATCCCGGTGACGATTATCTCCATCCTGTTTGTCATCACCGGCGTATCGTTCAGAACCGGGTGGTTCTATTGATGCTTGGGAATGAGCAGGACTGAAATACCCGCTCCCCGGCATAGCATCCCGGCTTTAACTCCCCCAATACTGCCGGGTGGGCCGAATCGTTGAACCCGACGCCGCCCAAGCCGGTTAGGCCGTGGCACAGCCCCTGAACGGGGAGTTGAGAGCCAAGTGGAAAAGACTATGATGGGCGCCCCCCCACTCGAGAGCGACGCCAGTATGACAACCTTCAGCGAACCGTGCGAAATCCATCGTTGCGACCGCTGCGGCGAGCGCACCCGCCATATCGTGGTGCTGGTCCCTCGCGACCACAGCCAGGACATCATGCCCAAAGAGCCGCGCAAGGCCTTCTGGCAAGCCTTTCGCGCCAGCCTGCTTACCAACACCGTATTTGGCGACAAGCTCGCCTATCTGGAGCCCAATGTGCGGCACCTGATCTGTGAGCGCTGCGGCGAGACCTTTCTCGAGTATTGAGCCCTGTTCCTAGGGAAGGTGCGAATAAGCGGGGAAATTCTTCTCGGCTGACTCAGTCATTTCATTTTTTCAGTTTGAGCCGATCTTTTCTCCCGTAAATGCCTTGAATCAGCCTA
>NZ_CDBZ01000126.1 GCF_000819985.1 Aeromonas media
CAAACCCATCATTGCCTTTGATGGCAAGGTGTTACGCGGCTCCTTTCGGGGAAATGCCAAGGATGCGCTTCAGTTGGTCACGGCTTACGATACCGAAAATGGGCTGGTGTTAAGCCAGAAAGCAACCCCTAACAAGAAGGGGGAAATCGAAACCGTCAAAGATATGCTGGACATTCTTGAGCTAAAAGGAGCCGTTGTCACACTCGATGCGTTGCATTGTCAGCGTGAGACACTGGAGAAAATCAGCGAGAAGAAGGCTCATGTAGTGGTACAGGTCAAGAATAATCAACCGAAGCTGTATCAAGCGGTTCAATCGCAATTCCAGTCACTGTTTGACGCCCAGAAAGAGAAGATTGTCGTCGAGCACAAAGAGAGTGGACATGGCCGCCAGGAAGAGCGTTATGTGTTTCAATTAAAAGCCAAATTACCGCCAGAGTTGACGGAGAAATGGCCGACAATCCGCAGCATCATTGCCGTTGAGCGTCACCGCAGCGCCAACGGAAAAGGAACGGTAGATACCTCTTACTATGTCAGCTCGTTATCCCCCAAGCACAAGCTGCTAGGGCACTATATACGGCAGCACTGGCGGATAGAGAACAGCCAGCATTACATTCTTGATGTGGTGTTCAACGAGGATGCTTCCAGGATAGCGATGGAGGATGCGGTCGAGAATATGGCGCTATTCCGGCGGTTCGTATTGAATATCGTAAAACAGAGCAATTGTGGTGCTCGAAGTCAGAGAAACAAGCTAAAAAGAGCCGGCTGGAATGACGACTATCGGGCTCAGTTATTCTTTGGTTAAAATATCAACAAAGTGTGCTCCCGCCCTG
>NZ_CDBZ01000127.1 GCF_000819985.1 Aeromonas media
GCATATCTTGTCAGAGGTTGTTTTCATGGCCATCTGCGCCATGATGTGCGGTTTTGATACTTGGAGCGAGATTACCTTGTTTGCTCAAGAGCGAGAGCCATGGTTCCGGCGCTGGTTGAGCTTGCCTGGCGGCATTCCATCACACGACACATTCAACCGCATTTTTGCCACTCTGCCTCCCGCCAGTCTGAAATCCATTTTTCAAGCGTGGATCGGCGACATCATGGGCGATGATAAGCTGGTTGGCCAACTAGCGGTTGATGGTAAAGCTCTTCGTGCTACCGCTAAAGGGCGAGGTGCCAACGCTGTTCATATGGTCAATGTCTGGTCAACTGAGCTGGGGATGTGTGTTGGCCAGCAAAAAGTCGCTGACAAATCTAACGAGATCACGGCAATACCTGAGCTACTCCAACTTCTTGAATTAAAAGGGTGTTTAGTCAGTATTGATGCGATGGGTACACAGGTAAAAATCGCCGACACCATCCTCAAAAAGTCGGGTGATTACCTGCTTGCAGTGAAAGACAACCAACCTAGCCTCAATACTGAAGTAAAAGAACAGTTCCAAGCGTATTGGGATAAGAATGAAACCGATGTTTCGGGGCACGGCTTTACTGAACAATTTGACTCAGAACATGGGCGAAAAGAGCATCGACGTTGTTGGGTTCTGATGGTTGATGAAAGCATGCCAGTTTGCCAGCAGTGGAAAGCGAAGACGATCATAGCCGTGCAGGCTGAGCGAATTGAAAATGGCAAAGGCTATGATTTCGTGAGATTTTATATAAGTAGCCGAGCGTTGGATGCCACCTCAGCGCTGAAGGCAACCCGAGCGCACTGGTCGGTAGAAAATCTGCTGCACTGGACTTTAGATATTGCGTTCGGAGAGGATCAACTTCAGGCCAGAGCGGGCTTCGCTGGGGAAAACTTAGCGGTCATCAGGCAGTGGATACTGAACATGCTGAAGCAAAACAAATCACGTAATCTAAGCATGGCCAACAAGCGCAGGCTCTGCTGTCTGAATGAACAATATTTGTTCGAATGTATGGGGTTGTTCAAAGTATAAACACTGATGCGTCAGCCCTG
>NZ_CDBZ01000128.1:0-183 GCF_000819985.1 Aeromonas media
GAACAGGCCTGCATCCGTTGCAGCGCCTGTGCCGACGCCTGCCCCGCCAACCTGCTGCCCCAGGAGCTCTACTGGTACAGCCGGGTCAAGGAGTATGACAAGGCCGAGAAGCTCAACCTGTTCGACTGTATAGAGTGCGGGGCCTGTGCCTGGGTCTGCCCGAGCGAGATCCCCCTGGTGCAG
>NZ_CDBZ01000128.1:533-945 GCF_000819985.1 Aeromonas media
GCGAGATCCCCCTGGTGCAGTACTATAAGATTGCCAAGGATGACATCCGCGAGGTCCGTGCCGAGCACGAGAAGGCGGAGCGCGCCAAGCTGCGCTTCGAGGCCAAGCAGGCCCGCTTCGAACGGGACAAGGCCGCGCGGGAGGCTCGCCACGCCGAGGCCGCCGCCCAGCGTCGCCAGGCCATGGCCGCGGCAGGGGGGGATGATCCCGTCGCCGCCGCTCTGGCCCGCCTCAAGGCCAAGCAGGACGCCGCCAGCGCAGGGCCCCAGCCGGACAACGCCGCCATGATGGCCGCCCGCGAGGCGCGCAAGCAGGAGGCGCTGGCGCGCCGCGCCGCCAAGGCGGTCGAGACCGCACAGCCGGATGATGCCGGCACGGCTGTCGTTGCCGAAGCCGATCCCAAGAAGGCCGC
>NZ_CDBZ01000129.1 GCF_000819985.1 Aeromonas media
ACTGATGCGTCAGCCCTGCCAGTCTGATCATTCCATACTCTAAAGGCGAAATTAGCGCGCTGCAATTAATTACTGGTGAATACGAGTTTTTGTCTCACTCACATTACCTTACACTATCATATATATTATTTATATATAAGTTTTTTCATCTGGATTTTATGTTGATGAATTATGCAGGAATCTTCTTTTGGATTGCTGGATTTATTTTAACTGTCAGGTTCTTGGAGGGGCGGCTCGCAAATAGAAATGTAGAGAAAACCGATCATGTGATGGCAGTCTTGGTTGCATCGGTAGGTTATTGCTCTATTACTAGTGACTTTCCTTGGCTACTTGTTACATTTGAATACGTATATTTTTTTCAGGCTATACTATTACTATTCATTTTTGATAGATACATAAATGGTGGCGTTTCTAATTTTGTTTTTTATTCGTTTCTTTTTTTGTGCTCAATTTTCTCAGAAACTATAGGTTTTACTTCTGTTTTGGTGGTACTTGCATTTAGCTTTCTTGGTGTGTTATTCAGGTTTATTAAGCCGACTGTATTAATAATGGTAGTCGCTACGGTCGTGTTAGCATTGGCATTACAGTTCATTACTATGGGTTTTGGGATTGGCCACGGTGGCCAATCTAAATTAACCACGATTGTCTCGTTGCTGAATGCTCCTTACGCTATATTTTCTATTATAGGTGCATCTATCGTGCAGCCACTGTTAGATGTAGTGGTCTTAAAGTGGATTTTTGGAGAAGAGTTCAGAATTGTACAAAATTTCATTGCTTTTATAATTTCTATTTTCTTTGTTTGTTTTCTTGTATTTTTAATAAAATACTGGAATCGTAAACTTCACATGCTTCCATTACTTTTTATGGCTTATTCTTTTGGGGCTGCAGTGCTTATTATGATTTCTAGATATACTGACTTTGGTATTTCTATATTAGATGCTCAGCGATTTACGAGATTGTTTTCACTTTACTATGTAGGTTTTGCATTTATGATAGCTGTAGTCCCTGGTTTTAAAAGGGGGAAACTCATCATGACTCTGTTTGTTGTGTTGTGCTTTACAACGTCATCTGTGTATCAAATTGAAAATTCACATTATGTTGTGGACTATTTCAATAATATACAGTCTGCTTTTTGGGATGAGAACCACCTCAATGAGGTCAGTAAGACTATCGGTCGTTGCAACAATGGTTTTTGCGATAAAGCGATAGAGTTTTTACGAGAAGAAAAATTAAGTATTTATCACAAGTAACTCACTACAGATTGCAGGTGGCTTTGTGAATCACTTATTAAAGTTGGAAGTAGAAGCGATAGCTATTTTCAGGGAAGTAGTTTCTCAATTTGAAAATCCGGTGATGCTGTATTCCATTGGTAAGGACTCGTCAGTACTACTACATCTAGCACGCAAAGCTTTTTATCCTGGCAAGATCCCTTTTCCTCTGTTACATGTGGACACAGGCTGGAAATTTCGCGAGATGATCGAGTTTCGAGATCGTATGGCGGCCGAACATGGTTTTCAGTTATTGGTTCATACTAATGAAGAGGGACGCGCTCAGGGGATCAATCCTTTTGACCACGGCTCTTCTTATACTGATATCATGAAAACTGAAGCTCTTAAGCAGGCACTGAACAAGTATAGATTTGATGCTGCTTTCGGAGGAGCACGGCGAGATGAAGAGAAAAGTCGAGCCAAAGAGCGAGTCTTTTCATTTCGTGATGTGCAACACCGCTGGGATCCTAAAAATCAACGACCAGAGCTGTGGAATATTTATAATACGCGGATCAATTCGGGTGAGAGCATAAGAGTCTTTCCGTTGTCCAACTGGACTGAGCAAGATATCTGGCAATATATTTACCGAGAGAAGATAGAGATAGTTCCGCTCTACTATGCTGCCCTTCGTCCTGTAGTTAAACGTGGCGGCACCCTCATCATGGTTGATGATGAGCGGATGCGCTTGCTTCCTAGCGAATTCCCAACCTTAAAAAAAGTACGTTTTCGTACCTTGGGCTGCTATCCACTAACTGGGGCGATCGAGTCTGATGCGGATACTTTGCCGACCATTATTGCCGAGATGATGCAGGCGAGGACATCGGAGCGGCAGGGTAGGTTGATTGACTCGGATCAGTCAGCTTCAATGGAAAAGAAGAAAATGGAAGGATATTTTTAACATGGCTGGGAGTGATGTCGTGAGCGAGTTTGATGCCTATCTGGTAGCCAATGAGCATAAATCACTGTTACGTTTTCTGACGTGTGGCAGTGTGGATGATGGCAAGAGCAGCCTGATTGGTCGTCTTCTGCACGATTCAAAGTTGATTTATGATGATCAGTTGGCCGCAATACAACGGGATTCGCGCAAGTTTAATACGACGGATCAGGAAATAGATTTAGCTTTATTGGTTGATGGACTGCAAGCTGAACGTGAGCAGGGGATAACGATCGATGTTGCCTACCGTTATTTTTCCACCGATAAGCGAAAGTTTATTATTGCGGATACGCCTGGCCACGAGCAATACACACGTAATATGGCAACTGGGGCATCCCACTGCGATCTGGCAATCATTCTGGTTGATGCCAAAGGAGGGGTAAAACTACAGACCTGTCGTCACAGCTTTATCTGTTCCCTGCTGGGGATTCGTCATATTGTTGTCGCTATCAATAAAATGGATTTGGTTGCGTACGAGGAAGCTCGCTTTAACGAGATTCGGGATGATTTTCTCCATTTATCTTCTGAGCTGGGGTTTGTTGATATCACTTTTATTCCACTCTCCGCCTTGCGTGGTGACAATGTGGTACAGCCAGGAAACAAGATGCCTTGGTATCAGGGGCCTTGTTTGCTTCCTTGGTTAGAGACTGTGAAAATAACGCAACTCGACGCCGGCTCCTTTCGTTTTCTGGTGCAATATGTGAACCGTCCCAATGCAAATTTTAGAGGGTTCTGCGGTACTGTCGCCAGAGGCAAGATTGGCGTCGGGGAGCCTGTCAAGGTCTGGCCATCTGGCAAAGAGAGCCGGGTTGCTCGAATCGTTACTTTTGATGGTGATCTTATGGAGGCTGCTCATGGAGAGGCCGTGACGCTGACGCTGGAAGATGAGATCGACATCAGTCGTGGAGATATACTGGCCTCTGCTGATGAATCTTGGTGTTCTGTAGAGAAGGTCAGCTGCATGTTGGTGTGGTTACACGAGACCCCGTTGCAACCCCATCGGCAATATGAGATACGCATTGGCACTCGTACCCTTACCGGATTTGTGGACTCTATCGATTATCGGGTCAATATTGAAGACTTCGCCCACCATTCAGCCGCCCATCTGCAACTTAACGAAATCGCACACTGTCAACTCCGGTTCACTATGCAGATACCGGTTGATCCCTATGCAGAATGTCATGAGACGGGGGCACTGATCATTGTGGATCGTCTGACCAATGCAACCATGGGAGCCGGTATGGTTATGCAGGTATTCGAAGAGAAGTCAGTTTCAAAACACAGTTACAGTGACTTTGAAATTGAACTCAACGCATTAATTGGCAAACACTTCCCTCATTGGGGGGCAAAGAATCTGAAGGATGTGCTGTGATGACCATGATGGCGTGGTGGGTGCTGTGCGTTTTTATCGGCACCCTGCTGGCGTTAGCGCGCTGGCAAGGCCAAGCGGATCGTATTTTCGGATTGGTGTTGATGTTGCTGTATATACCAGGTGCGATCAGTAGTGAAGCCTTGTTGGCCTGCGCAGCCAATAACGGTCTAATCACTCTGGTGTTGCTTATTTGCATGGGATTTGTGCTGGAAAAAACACTGCTGCTGCAACGGGCCGCCGCCTGGATGCTTACTATAGACTTTGAACGCTGTTGGTGGCGAGTGATGTTGAGCAGCATCGCCAGCTCTGCTTTGTTAAACAATACGGCCATAGTGTCGATCATGTTGGGGCCCTTGCGGTCAGTTAACCATCACCCTGCTCGTCGATTGCTCCTACCAATGACTTATGCTGTGTCGATGGGGGGGATGCTGACACTGGTTGGTACCTCTACAAACCTGATTGTCAATTCCATGATCATGGAAGCAGGCTTGCCCGGTTTGCATTTGCTCGATTTTCTCCCTGTCGGTACGGCTGTTGTGGTGGTTGGTATCTTCTGGTTGTGGTGCCGCCGCTATCAACTGTCTGCGCACCCATTGAGTTCGGAATCAGTTGAACATTATCTGGTGGAGGGGCGTCTAGAGCCTGCTTCACCACTGGTGGGCAAAACGGTGGCGCAGGCTGGGTTGCGCCATCTTCAACGTTTATTTCTGGTAGAAATTGTCAGAGCCGGCGAAAAGATCTGCCCAGTGCCACCACATGCTCAACTTGAAGCCGATGACCGTCTGTTGTTTTCCGGTGAGTCGGCATCATTTGGCTTATTGGCACGTTTCAAAGGGTTAGTTAGCTATGCGCAACGGCAAGGGTTAAAAGCGGATGAGTTGACGGAGGTACTGGTATTACCAGACTCTTCCCTTTGTGGAATTCGCCTCAAGGAGTCTAATTTTCGTGCCAAATTTGATGCTGCAGTGGTGGCTATTCGTCGTAACGGAGAGGCGCTGAGTGGCGCTATGGGCGAACAGATATTGTGCCAAGGGGATTTTTTAGTACTCGCAACAGGGAAGGATTTTTTGGGGCGAGCAAACTTGGCCAAAAATTTCCTTATTATACGGGGCGCTCGACCGGCTACGACCATTAAACCGTTGACTGAGTGGTTGATGATCTGCGGATTTTTACTGGCTATCATTCTGTCGGCATGCGGGGTGCTTTCTTTATTCAAATCTATGGTTTGTTACTTGGGGATCTTACTTATATCAGGAACGTTGACACTTAATGAGCTGCGTCGTCGTTTACCTTTGGGCCTCTGGTTGATCGTGATGTCTGCATTGGCAATGGCGAAAGCAATGGATGCAAGTGGATTAATGGCGGTTATAACTGAGTCGGTGGAAGTCATGCTAGTTGATACACAGCCTCAACTGGCCTTAATAGGGATGCTGATAGCTACTTGGATGGTAACCGAGGTAGTCACCAATAATGCGACAGCGGCTATGATGACTCCCTTGGCATTGGCATTAGCACAGGGAATAAATGTATCACCATTGCCATTTGTAATGTCGGTTGCATTTGGGGCTAGTTGTAGTTTTGTCAATCCTTACGCTTATCAGACCAATTTGATGGCATTGAATGCGGGTGAATATCGTCTAATCGACTTTTTACGGTTGGGGTTACCTTTAGCACTGCTTTATCTCGCGGTCGTTGCAACTGTTATTCCTCTGCTGTTTCCATTTTTTCCCTCATGAGGGTAATTTCTTATGAATGACCTGACATGGCACACTCACCGAATATCACCAGCACTGAGAGCTCAGCAAAAACACCAGTTGCCGGTTGTACTCTGGTTCACAGGGCTAAGTGGCTCAGGTAAGTCGACGGTTGCGAATCTGGTTGATGAGAAACTCTATACCAGGGGATATCATGGGTTTGTGCTTGATGGCGATAACATTCGGCATGGATTGAATGGTGATTTGGGTTTCAGTGATGCAGAGAGAGTTGAAAATATTCGACGAATTACTGAAGTCGCAGCCCTTTTGGTTGAGGCTGGTCTCATTGTTTCAACTGCATTTATATCCCCTTTTGCTAGTGATAGATCTTTGGTTAAAAAACGATTAGGAACACAGTTTATAGAGATTTATGTTAATACAGAACTATCGGTTTGTGAGCAACGAGACCCCAAGGGGTTATACCGAAAGGCAAGAGCGGGTGGTATCTCGCATTTTACGGGAATTGATTCACCCTATGAAATCCCAGCTAATCCTGACTTGGTGTTGGATGCAGGTGTTCTTTCAGCTGAACAGTGTGCAGAGAAAGTAATTACATATTTGTTGCAAGGGGGATGGTTATTCAAGGAGAGGGAAAAGTGAGTGCTATATCATTATCGATGAGCCTTGTCACATACACACCAGATAAGTATCTGCTAGAAAAAACACTATTTTCTATATCTAAGTCAGTTGTACAAGCTGGAATAAACGCTCATCTTACCTTGATAGATAATACACCATTTCCGCGTATAACTATTGATCTCCCATGGCTAGAGTATAATTGGTCTCATTCCACTAACTTGGTTCAATATGGGAATAATCCTGGGTTTGGTGGAGGGCATAACTTTGTACTGCAAGAGAAGGTTGCTGATTATCACTTAGTGCTAAATCCTGATCTTGAGGTCGCTCCCGATGCGCTGGAAAAAGCACTCAAATTTATGGACAAAAACCCCGAGTGTGGATTGTTAACACCGCATGCAACATGGGAAGATGGTGAGGTACAACGGCTTTGCAAACGCTATCCAACCGTATTTGATTTATTGCTGCGTGGATTTGCTCCTGCGAGTGTGAAGAGGTTATTCCAGACGCGCTTGGCAAAATATGAGATGGCAGATCAGCTTAATAATCACGACGTGCTGTGGGATCCACCCATTGTCAGTGGTTGTTTTATGCTGTTTCGCACAGATGTTCTGCAGCAGCTCGGAGGGTTTGACCCTCGCTTTTTCCTCTATTTTGAAGATTTTGACATCAGTTTGCGGGCAGGAAAGATCAGCCGGATTGCTTATGTCCCTCAGGTGAAGGTCGTTCATCACGGTGGGCATGCATCCCGCAAAGGCTGGCGCCATATCTGGATGTTTGGGCGTTCCATGGTGACTTTCTTCAATATTCACGGTTGGCGTTGGTGGTAATGGCAGCTATCAAAAGTACAGTCTTGGTCACAGGTGCCAACGGATTTGTAGGCAAGGCGGTCTGTGAACACTTGCTGGCGCAGGGGGCGAATGTGAAAGGTGCGGTGCGAAGTCACCCGCTGGCTTCTTACCATGTTCAGGCTCCCTCTCTGACTGCGGATGCCAACTGGACTGCCCAATTGCAACAGGTGGATGTGGTTGTTCACTGTGCTGCCAGGGTGCATGTGATGTCGGATACCGCGACAGATCCCCTGACGGCTTTTCGAGCGGTGAATACAGAGGGTACTCTCGCTCTTGCCCGGCAGGCGGCTGACGCAGGAGTAAAGCGCTTCATTTTTATCAGTTCGATCAAAGTGAATGGCGAGCAGACCGAGCCAGGCAAGCCATTTGATGAGAATGTGCAGAGTCAGCCAGAAGATCCCTATGGACGCTCGAAGTATGAGGCGGAGCAGGGGCTGATGGCACTCGCGAAAGAGTGTGGTATGGCGGTAACCATCATTCGTCCTCCTCTTATTTACGGGGAAGGGGTGAAGGCTAACTTTGCCAGCATGATGACGTGGGTGCGCAAAGGGATCCCACTCCCTTTTGCCCGTTTGAACAATGCGCGCAGTTTGTTGGCGTTGCCTAATCTGTGTGACTTCATTGCCCATGCAATAGCGCACCCTGCCGCAGTGAACCAGGTCTTTTTAGTCGCAGATCCCGTCGCAGTGTCGACGTCGCAGTTATTGGCGGCGATTGCAGAAACAGAAGGGGTTGCCTGTCGGTTGTTTTATCTCCCACCAGGAGTGATAAGAGGGCTTGGACGCTGTTTGGGGATTGATGCCAAGCTACAACGGATTTATGGCTCTCTGGAAATGGATACCGGTAAGGCTCAGAGCCGATTACAATGGTCGGCACCCTATTCGCTCTCTCAGACCCTATCTCTGATGGCATCTTCCCATAGTGAGTCGTCTTGATGCTGGCATTTGTTTTGTTGTTGATGTTTTGTCTTTTTCTTTCAATCACCATGACCGGCCTGCTCAGGCGCTACGCCCAGACCCGCTTGCTTGACCAACCCAATCATCGCAGTTCGCATCAGGTGCCTACCCCGAGAGGCGGTGGAATGGCTATCGTGGCGACCTTTCTGCTGGCAGCCCCGTTGTTTGTCACCCTGATCCCACTGTCCTCCGGCATATCCCAGAGCAGCTTCGCATTGATATGGGCTGCGGCGCTGGGCATTGCACTGGTTGGTTTTATCGATGACCACATCTCTCTCAAGCCCCGAACCCGCCTGATTGTGCAGAGCATGGCTGCAGCCTTGGTGGTATATGCTGTTAATGGTTTGCCAGAGCTGACTTTCTTTGGCTGGCAGCTGGATCTCGCCTGGTTCGGTTATCTACTGGCCTGGCTGGGGGTGATCTGGTTTATCAATCTGTACAACTTTATGGATGGCATCGACGGCTTGGCGGCAGGCGAGGCCGTTGTCGTTTGTCTCTTCATGGTGTTATTTCATTATCTGGTTGGGGGTCAGTGGTCGTCTGCTAGCTTGACCCTGCTACTGGGGATCTCGGCTGCGGGCTTCTTGTGCTGGAATTTTCCACCGGCCAGGATCTTTATGGGGGATGGTGGCAGTGGTTTTCTTGGCTTGATACTGGCATCGCTGATGCTATTGGATGCCGCCTCCACTCCTCAATTCCTGTGGGCATGGCTCGTCATGCTAGGTGTTTTTGTGGTTGATGCTACCTGGACGTTGCTGAATCGCTATCGTCTGAAGTGTCGCCTGAGCGAGGCTCATCGGACCCATGCATTCCAATATGCGGCGAGACGTTGGCAGAGCCATCGCAACGTGACATTGGCTGTGCTTCTTATAAATAGCCTCTGGCTTGCGCCGATCGCTGTCATGATAGTACTGGGCCAGCTCGATGGTGTTATCGGTCTGGTCATAGCCTACTTGCCGTTAGCTTTTCTTGCGTATCACCTGAATGCAGGAGTACCAGAATGAGAAATGAGCTTTTACCCGGTGGTAGCTGGCTACTAACCTGCCTGGGCTCCCTGTCACGTGCCAGTAAGCGTACCGTATCTGTCGCCGTTGATATGATCCTTATTACAATGACCTATTGGGGGGCGTACTGGATAAGGCTTGAACACAGCTGGCCAATCGATAGCCTTCATCATTGGGCTCTGCTGGGCGCCATCATCATCGTCAGCATCAGTTTGTTTGTGCGGCTGGGGCTGTATCGCGCTGTGTTGCGATATGTCAGCTTTCGAGTGCTCTGGACAATCTCGCTAGGGGCATTTCTTTCAACCTGCTTCTTTGTTATCTCTGCGTTTTACTTCGATATCTTCCTGCCTAGAACGGTATCAGTTATCTATCTCTCCTTTTTGGTGCTGCTGGTCGGTGGTGTGCGGCTGTTTTTTCGGGCGCTGCTCAATACCACCCGTTTAGCGCGTACCCAAGTATTAATTTACGGTGCGGGTTCTTCGGGTCGCCAGCTGCAAATGGCCTTGTTGCAAGGCAATGAGTTTTATCCCGTCGCCTTTGTCGATGACGATCCTGCCAAACACGGGTGTGTGATCCAGGGGTGTACCGTTTATAACAGTGCCCAATTACCAACCCTGATTGACCACCATGGAGTGCAGAAGATATTGCTGGCCATGCCGAGCAGTACCAGGGCTCGCCGTCAGGAGGTGATCAATGCACTTGAGCCACTGTCTTGCGAAGTGCTCTCTATCCCGGGAATGGCCGATCTGGTCAATGGCTCTGCCCGCATTGATCAGCTCAATGAGGTCTCCATTGACGATCTGTTGGGCAGAGATCCGGTAGAGCCAGTGACCAAATTGATGGAGGCCAACATCAAAGGCAAAGCGGTCATGGTGACCGGTGCCGGTGGGTCTATTGGCTCTGAGTTGTGTCGCCAGATATTGCGGTGCCGACCATCCACCTTGGTACTGTTCGAACTATCTGAATATGCCCTCTATGTCTTGCATAAAAATCTGCGTGAACAGTGTCAGCGTGAGGGAATCGCAACGGATCTAGTGCCTTTACTGGGCTCAGTTCAGCGCCAACATCGCCTCCAGACAGTGATGCAGAGCTTTCGCATCCAGACCGTCTACCATACTGCCGCTTACAAACATGTTCCACTGGTTGAGTTCAACATCATTGAAGGGGTGCGTAACAACGTATTCGGCACTCTTTATGCTGCTCAGGCAGCCATTGAGGCAGGGGTGGAAACATTCGTGCTGATCTCTACCGATAAAGCAGTACGGCCTACCAACACCATGGGGGCGAGCAAGCGCCTTGCTGAGTTGATATTGCAAGCCTTAACCCGTGAGAAACACAACACCCGGTTTTGTATGGTGCGCTTTGGCAATGTCCTCGGGTCTTCTGGTTCAGTGGTGCCGTTATTTAGGCAGCAGATAGACAAGGGCGGACCCATTACCCTGACTCATCCTGACATCATTCGTTATTTCATGACGATACCGGAGGCTGCCCAGCTGGTGATCCAGGCGGGTGCAATGGGGGAGGGGGGCGACGTCTTTGTGCTCGATATGGGGCAACCGGTACGGATCATGGATCTGGCCAAACGGATGATACGCCTTAGCGGTCTGACACTGCGTGATGAGCTGCGGCACGATGGTGATATTGCCATCGAGGTGACGGGTTTGCGGCCGGGTGAAAAGCTCTACGAAGAGTTGCTGATTGGTGATGATGCCAGAGGAACGGAACATCCGAGGATCATGGTGGCACAAGAGAGCTGGTTGCCTTGGTTGCGACTGCGCCCCTTGCTGGCCTCCTTGGATGACGCTTGCCACCGCTTTGATCAACAGCAGGTGCGCGACATCCTGATGCATGCGCCTGCTGCATTCGAACCGACGGATGGTATCTGTGATCTGGTGTGGCTGGCGAGGCAGCAGCTACCGCCAAGTGATAATGTTGTGCCGTTACCCTCTCATAACATAGATTTTTTGCTTGCTAATCGCTGATTTTTTATATATTTATCTATTTTTTGGCGCTTTTTTCAGTTCCGAGTTGTATGTTTTTTAGTCGATCGGGCCAAGCGTGGACTAGATTGGCTACTTATTTCAGCAAACTACTGGTAGAATGTGGGCCCACCTGTTCGGATTCATCCCACACACTTGTGTGTAAGTATAAGTGTAATATGAGCAGAATATGATGAGTACCATGAATGGCAACATTCTGTCGCAATTCTTGTCAGCAGTAAGATATCGCAAATTACACACTTATTTAGTGATGTCTTTAACAATATGAAGAAGCTGCAAGGGTAATCCCCCCATTTTTAGGGGCATTCAAAAGTAGAGGTCATGCGGCCTGTGCCAGACGCTGTTTCGGCGTGTAGCCACCCAGCGCCATATTGGGCCGCTCATGGTTATAAACCCACAGCCAGTTCGTGGCAAACTCCTGTAGTTCATTCAGTGACTCAAACAGGTAATGGCCCAGCCAGTCGTAGCGCACCGTGCGGTTAAAACGTTCGATGTAGGCATTCTGCTGCGGATTTCCTGGCTGGATATAGCCCAGGGTTATCCCCTCCTGTTTCGCCCATCGCTTGAGCTCTTCGCTGATGTATTCCGGGCCATTGTCACATCGGATAATGGCGGGCTTACCTCGCCACGTGATCACCTGCTCCAGCGCCCGTTTGACTCGTGAGGCGGGTAAGGAGAAATCCACCTCGATGCACAGCGCTTCACGATTGAAGTCATCGATCACATTAAACAGCCGCACCGAGCGGCCATCGCTGAGCTGGTCATGCATAAAGTCCATCGACCAGCACTGATTAGGCTGGTCGGGAACCGCCAACGGCTCTGGCTTAGCCCGAACCAACCGTTTCCTGGGTTTTATCCGCAGATTGAGCTCCAGCGCCCGATAGATCCGGTATACCCGTTTGTGATTCCAGCCAAAGCCTTGGACGTTGCGCAGGTACAAAAAGCATAACCCGAAGCCCCAGTTGCGCTGGCTGGCCGTGATACGTAGCAGCCAATCGGCAATTTCCTGGTTTTCATCGACCAGCACGGGCTGATAGCGATAGCAGCTTTCACTGACCTTGAAGATCCGGCAAGCCAGACGGATGGATATGGCGTAGTGAGTCACGGCTTTGGTCGCCATCTCCCGGCGGGCAGATGGCGTTACCACTTTTTTGCCATGGCCTCGGTGATTATCTCTGCCTTGAGGCGCTCCTCGGCGTACATCTTCTTGAGGCGGCGGTTTTCGTCCTCCAGCTCCTTGAGTCGAGCCATGAGGGAGGCATCCATCCCCCCGAATTTGGAACGCCACTTGTAGAAGGTGGTCGTGCTGATGCCATGCTCGCGGCAGAGCTCCGGGACGGGAGCTCCAGCCTCAGCTTGTTTGAGGATGGCGATGATCTGGGTATCGCTAAAGCGTGATGTTTTCATGTAGAACCTCCTGCGTTCAAGGTACGGGAAAATTCTACTTATGAGCACCCTGGTTTTTCGGGGGGATTACCTCTTATTCCCCCTCCCGATTATTGGCATTGTCAGCCACTTTTTTATTGGCTGGCTGCAGTACCTCGACCCATCAGACAATCGAAACCCTGGGTTATGTGTTTAACAAGCCTGATGATATTGTACTGACATCATCCGAATTGAGAGCGTTGCCCTATGCGAGTGCCTATATCAAGGTGGGGGATTTACCCCAGGCCTTGGTCGTGTTGGCTTATGTCAATGGCCCCCGCATGTCATGGATGAGTGCCGATGGTGCTATGTTCGTGACCCAACATGGGCGCTTGATTAAAACAGTGGGTTTGCCAAATGACTTGCGCTATCTGGGGAGTTTGGATAAGGATCCATTGAAGACCTCTCGTGTAGACAAGACGCCATCAATGGTGTGGTATAGCGTAGCTGAGTGGTCGAAGCAATACACCAGTGGCTATCCCTTGAGCATGCATTACACTCAGGCGGGTCATGAGGTTCTGAATATTATGGACCGCCCCTATAAGACAACGATTGTAGAAGAACATGTCGTTACTGCCCCGAATGAAGAGCGATGGCTGAATCATTTCTGGATTGATGAGCAGACAGGTCAAGTTCGTAAATTCCAGCAGCAATTAGGCCCTTCCTTGCCAATGATAGAAATGACATTCCTTAAGTCCTATTCATCATGAAAATAATATATAGCATATTGCTCGCCACCTTGGGGCCTTCCCCCGTTATGGCTGATGTGTCCGTGTCTATTTGGTGGCAAGGTCAGCCGAAAGAAGCACTGACTCATCCCCAGTCCATGTTTTTGAGTGAAGCGTTGTTAAACTCGGCAGTCTCCCAGTACGATAACTATTGGCCTGTCGCCCATATTTCTACCCCTGCGCGTCAAAAGGATATTGAGTATCAACAGCAAGCCTTGCTGAAAGATCTCACCTTGTTGGCAACGTACTGGCAACAGCATGATGAAGATGAACTCGCCCATTCCGCTTTACAGTTGCATCAACAGTTACAGCAATTGCATTTGACGGGTCGTTTCGAATTTCCTGTGGATCCGGATATCAGCCTGGTACCTTCAGGTGTCAACCCCATATTGCAAGGGGATTATCAGCTCTATCTGGCCCCTCGTCGCCCGAAAATTTATCTGGCCGGTTTGATCGGTCACCCCGGCGAAGGCCCCGTTTTGCCTGCTGCAGGGTTACGAGAGTATTGGAAGAAGCTGGATCTCTTGTCGGGGAGTGATGACACCGGTGCTTATCTGATTGCACCCAGTGGAAAACCTGAGTGGATCCCCGTTGCTATCTGGAATGAACGCCATGTCGAAGCCATGCCGGGAGCGACCCTGTTTGTCGGTTTTGCGCCAAGTGTGTTGCCTGAGCAGTATCAAGACTTGAATAAACGCATGTTGACGTTGTTAGCGAATCGGATGCCCAAATGACCTACCCAAGACTCTCACTGATTGCCCTGCTGGTATCCTTTGCAACTCACGCCGATGCTGACATTTTTGAGCCGTTGGGACCATCACAAAGTGACTTCGGCGGAGTTGGCCTGTTGCAAATGCCAACCGCCAGAATGGCTAAGACGGGTGAATTCAGTGTCAATTATTTTGATGATGATCAGTACCGTCGCTGGTCCATGTCAGTGCAGCCGTTCGACTGGCTTGAGGCCACGCTGCGTTATACCGATGTGAGAACCCGCCTCTATAGTGCAAACCCCGATTTCAGTGGCGACCAGACTTACAAAGACAAGGGAATGGATGTCAAAGTCAGGTTGCTGGAAGAGTCTACCTGGATCCCGAATATTTCTCTGGGATTCCGTGACCTGATGGGAACGGGGTTGTTTGACAGCGAGTATGTTGTTGGCAGCAAACGTGTTGGCCCGTTTGACTTCACCCTTGGCATGGGCTGGGGGAATATGGGAGAGAGCGGGAATATCACTAATCCTTTTTGCGAGTGGAAGGATGATTGGTGTTCCCGCGATGGTAGTTATTCCAGTGGTGGTGGTAAGTTTGAAACTGGGAATATGTTTCATGGCAATGCTGCATTGTTTGGTGGTGTGGAATACCAAACGCCTTGGCAGCCACTTAGGTTAAAATTGGAATATGATGGTAATGATTATAGTAATGAATTTGCCGGGAAAATAGACCATTCATCACCCATCAATATAGGTGCTGTTTATCGCCTGTTTGATTATATGGACACTCATCTTAGTTATCAGAGAGGAAACACTCTGATGTGGGGTGTCACTCTTCGTACCAATTTTAATGATCTACGCCAGAATCATTTGGATGAACCACGCCCTGTATATTCAGAGAATAAGGTCCCAGCTGATACCTCTAAGGTCGATTGGTCAGCAATGGCGGGGCAGTTTGAAAGCAATGCTGGTTGGAATTCGGCATCACTTTATAGTGGACAGAATACTGTAACCTTGCTGGGACAACAGCATAAATACAGAGACCAGCAAGAAGCTCTCGACCGTACGGCTTTGGTTGCGGTTAACCATCTGCCTGAGACTATCGACGAATTGAGAGTCATCGAACGCCAGCGTGACTTCCAGCTGCAAGAGACAGTGATTGATCTTGATTCTGTACGAAAGGCTAACCAGCCCCAGATCCTTGGGCAGGAGACGGTGGCAGTAGATCATCAAAAAGTGCCAGACCCTGTTCAGGGGGATGTTCGCTACCAATCTGAACCAGAGTGGTTCTCTTATTCATTTGATCCTACCCTGACCCAATCTTTCGGTGGTCCTGAATCATTTTATATGTATCAGATCGGTATCAATGCCAATAGCGAGCTGCGCCTTACTGATAAAGACTGGCTACAGGGTACGTTGTTCTTCAATATCGCGAATAACTACGACAAATTTAATTACAAGACACCACCAGCAGACACTGATGCACTGCCGAGAGTGCGAACCTGGGTGAGAGAGTATGTCGACTCGTCCAATGTCTTGCTGAATAATCTCCAGTTAACCCATATGGAGCAATTTGGTCAGGAGTGGTATGGCCAGGCATACGGTGGATATCTGGAAATGATGTACGCCGGGGTCGGGGGAGAGGTGCTTTATCGTCCTTTCGGTCAGTCATGGGCTCTGGGGTTGGATACCAACTGGGTCAAGCAGCGTGATTGGAACAATACCCTGAAGATGGCTGACTACGATGTCGCAACAGGTCACCTGACTGGCTATTGGCAGTTGCCTTTCATGGACGATGTCACCGCTAAGGTAGCTGTCGGACGCTATCTGGCTGGTGACCTGGGTGCCACTTTTGATTTCTCCAAGCGCTTTGACTCCGGGATTGTGATGGGTGCATACGCAACTTTGACGGATGTTTCGGCCGAAGAGTATGGGGAAGGCAGTTTCACCAAAGGCATTTACATCACGATTCCCTTTGATCTCATGTTGATTCGCCCCACCACATCCAAAGGAACCATTGGGTGGGTTCCTCTGACAAGAGATGGGGGGCAAATGCTCAGCCGTAGTCATACCTTGTATGACATGACTGAACGCCTGCCGTTGTAAATCCTTTCTCGGTATTGATTCGCTAGTCTGATGAGCCGTGATAGTGTTTTCACTGTCACGGCTTTTTTATGCATGATGAGGCATAGATGGGAAGAGAGTGCAGTTTGGTTCATAAGGTTTTTTGGGGAACATCGGTCTTGTACTGGCTGCTGGGCATGCACTTTTTCATGCACAACCCGGGCGGGGCCGGGCTCTATCTGCCCTTCAACGCCTGGGGCTGGATATTCGCGAGCCTGGTGATGGCGCTGGGACTGTGGCAGGTCACCCTCAGCCAGCGGCTGGTGGTCTCTCCGCTGCTGACGGCGTTGTGGCTGGGGGCCTTGCTGCTGCTGCTGCCCGTGGCCTATCCGGGCTTCGAGCTCAAGGACTATGCCATCCCCCGCCTGTTGGGGCTGTTTGCCGGTCTGCTGTTTCTCGCTTGCCTCTATCAATGGCGACTGGACCGTCAGATGCGGGATCGGCTGCTCTACCTGCTGCTGGGGGCGGTGGCCATAGAGGCATTGCTCGGCCTGGTACAGTACTACCTGCTGGTGCCGGGCAACTGGATAGGTTATGACACCAAGACCAATCGCCCCTATGGCATCTTCCAGCAACCCAATGTGATGGCGAGCTTTATGGCGACCGGGCTTGCCTTGGCGATCTGGCTTCAGATGCGGGGGCACGCCAACCACTGGCTCAAGGGGCTGCGTCATGGCGTGATCCTGGCGACCGCCTTGCTGCTGGTGGTGCTGCAGTCCCGGGTGGGCCAATTGGGCGGGGCCTTGGCTCTGATCCTGCTGCTGCCGCAGTTGCATCGCGAGCGACAGCTGGGTCGGGTGTTGGGGCTGGTTGGGCTGGGCATAGCGCTCGGGCTGGCATCCCAATACTGGATGGCGGGGGCCAGGCGGGGGCTGGAGATGTATCAGTCCGGCGGCATGAGATCCATCTACTGGCCCTATGCCGCCAGGCTGATTGCCGAAGCGCCCTGGACCGGCTGGGGCTATGGCAGTTTCGAGTCCGTGTTCCTCCAGCATTACATGGCGGACAAGGCGCTCAATCCCGCCATGGTGCAGATCGAGTACAACCTGGATCACCCCCACAACGAGTTTCTCTACTGGGCGGTGGAAGGGGGGCTGGCCCCCATGCTCGGCATGGCGCTGATGGGCGGGGCTCTGCTGTGGCGACTGGGTAGGGCTGGCTGGGTGAAGGGGGCGGCCTTGCTGGCGCTGGTGATCCCCATACTGCTGCACACCCAGACCGAGTATCCCTTCTACCACGCCATCGCCCTGTGGTGGGCGCTGCTGCTGCTCATCCATGTGCTGGATGCGGAAGTGGAGGAGGGGGGAACGGCTGGCCACGCCAACTGGCGGGAGTATGTCTACCGCCCCTGGCTCTTGCTGCGTTTCCTGGCCATTGGCATTCCCCTGATCGTCGTCCCCTTCATGCTGACGGCTCTGCATACCGCCTGGGTGGTGACCAAGTATGAGCGTGGTGGCTACAAGCAGCCTGCGTTGCTGCTCGACATCGTCAACCCCATGGCCTGGCTGACCCGGGTGGAGTTCGACGTCAACGCGGTGCGCCTGATGGTGGGCCTGCAGGCCAACAACAAGGCCGAGCTGGAAGCTTATCTCGACTGGGGGCAGTCGTTCGTGCGTCATACCCCCAGGGCCAACATCTACGCCAACATGGTGATTGCCCTCAATGCACTGGGGCGGACCGAAGAGGCCAGCCGCCTGCGCACCCAGGCGCTGATGCTCTATCCGGGTGAGCCCTTGCTCACCGCCTCGGCGGCCAAGTCGGTTGCCGCTACCCTGGAGCCCAAGCCCTCCTCATGAGCGGGCCGGGCACCGCTTTCCCTTCTCCCATCACGGCCGCCTTGCGGCCGTGATCATTTCCACCTCAGGCAAGCTCACAGTCAGGATCGGCGGTGTAGTCTCCCGAATGGGGATGGCGGGGCTGCGCAGGTGCGGTGCCGGCGCCATCGGGTCTCAGTCGTCATCGGAGTCGACATAGTGAAGAAGATTTCATTCATGGTTACCAGCCTGCTCATCCTGATGGGCACACCGGCCCTCGCAGGCACCAGCGCCCAGGTGGAATACGGCACGGTGCAAGAGAGCCGCATTTTGACCCAGGAGGCGGCACCCCAGCAGGGCGGAACCCGGCCACTTCGCACCATAGGAGCCGCGGCCCTGGGGGCGGCCGTCGGCAGCCAATTTGGTGGTGGCTCGGGCCAGACAGTCGCCACCACTGTGGGGGGGTAATCCCCCCGAAAATTCGGGGTGCTCATAAGTAGAATTTTCTCGTATCTTGCACGCAGGAGGTTCTACATGAAAACATCACGCTTTAGCGATGCCCAAATCATCGCCATCCTCAACCAGGCCGAAGCAGGTTCACCCGTCCCCGAGCTATGCCGCGAGCATGGCATCAGCAGCGCCACCTTCTACAAGTGGCGCGCCAAGTTCGGCGGCATGGACGCCTCCCTCATGGCCCGTCTCAAGGACTTGGAAGAGGAAAATCGCCGTCTCAAGAAGATGTATGCCGAGGAGCGCCTCAAAGCCGACATCCTCCAGGAGGCCATGGCAAAAAAGTGGTGACGCCATCTGCCCGACGCGAGATGGCCACCCAGGCCGTTGCTCACTGCGCCATCTCCATCCGGCTCGCCTGCCGGGTGTTCAGGGTCAGCGAAGGCTGCTATCGCTACCAACCGGTACTGGCCGAAGAGAACCAGCTCATCGCCGATTGGCTGCTGCGCATCACAGCCAGCCAGCGCAACTGGGGCTTCGGGCTCTGCTTTCTCTATCTGCGCAACGTCAAAGGGTTTGGCTGGAACCACAAGCGGGTATACCGGATTTATCGGGAACTGGAGCTCAACCTGCGGATAAAACCCAGGAAACGGCTGGTGCGCGAAAAACCGGCAGCGTTGGCAGTGCCTGAAAAACCCAATACCTGCTGGTCGATGGACTTTATGCACGACCAGCTCAGCGATGGCCGCTCGGTGCGGTTGTTCAATGTGATAGATGATTTCAACCGGGAAGCGTTATGTATCGAGGTGGATTTTTCGCTCCCCGCCTCGCGGGTCAAACGGGCATTGGAACAGGTGATAGCGTGGCGTGGCAAACCTGCGGCCATCCGCTGTGATAACGGTCCGGAATACATCAGCGAGGAGCTCAAACGCTGGGCGAAGCAGCATAACATCGCGCTGAGTTACATCCAGCCAGGCAATCCGCAGCAGAATGCCTATATCGAACGGTTCAACCGCACAGTGAGATATGACTGGCTGGGGCATTACCTGTTTGAGTCGTTGGGTGAATTGCAGGAATTTGCCACGCAATGGCAATGGGTTTATAACCATGAGCGGCCCAATATGGCGCTGGGTGGCTACACGCCAAAGCAGCATCTGGCGCGGGCCGCCTGACCTCTACTTTTGAATGCCCCTGAATATGGGGGGATTACCGGGGCAGTGGCGGGGGCCGAGGCTTCCCGTCGCCGTCAGGGCAACCAGCAGAGCGTGCAGGGCAAGCAGACGGTCGAGCTGCTGATCAAGACCGAGGCGGGAAAACTGCTCAACGTCGTGCAGGATCAGGAGCCCGCGCTCACGTTCAGCAAGGGGGACAAGGTGCGCATCCTGACCACGGGAACGGATACCCGGGTCGACAAGTCCGTCTAGGGGGGTTGCCTGGCGGTATGATGCCAGGGGGTTAGCCCCCTGGTTGCGGCCGGATTGTACGATGTTTCATCAAGGGTTTCATCGGCTCGCAAAAATGCGGTTCAGTGCTGGACGGCGAGAGCGCCTTGGCTAAGATAACCGTCTTAACGTCTTGTTTGGCAAGGGAGTATGAAATGGAGATAGTACTAGGCCCATTAGAGGCTCGCGTGATCGGCTGCCTGATAGAGAAAGAGATCTGCACGCCGGATCAGTACCCTCTCTCTCTCAATGCACTGGTCAATGCCTGCAACCAGAAGAGCAATCGTGAACCCGTGCTCGAGCTCGCCGAGCTGGATATCCGCGCCGTCATCGACGAACTGATCCGCCGCCGTCTGGTGGTCAACACCGCCGGCTTCAATGCCCGGGTGCCCCGCTATCAGCACCGTTTCTGCAACACCGAGTTCGGTGAACTGAAGTTCAGCGCCCAGGAGCTCGGCATTATCTGCGAGCTCTTGCTGCGGGGCCCCCAGACCCCGGGTGAGCTGCGCTCGCGCACCAACCGGCTGTGCAGCTTCGACGATGTGACCGAGGTGGATGCGGTGCTGGCCGCGCTGGTCGAGCGGGGCCCCTATGTGGTCAAGCTGCCCCGGGAGCCGGGCAAGCGGGAATCCCGCTATGCCCACCTGTTTGGTGGCGAGATCGATCTGGAAGCCCTGGCCGAGGCCGCCCCCGCCAGCAGCTATGCCTCTCCTGCCGCCGATCGCCTGAGCCAGCTGGAAGAGGAAGTTGAGCGCCTCAAGTCGCAGTTGCAGGCCCTTGAGGCCCGTCTGGCGCACCTGGAAGGCTGAATTCAGCGAGTTTGCTTACCCTATCAAGAGGCGCTGCGGCGCCTTTTTTCATGCCCCGTTGGTCGCCCGCAGAGCGCCTCGTAGAGGATGGCCCGCCCGGCCCCCTGTCCCCGCTTTTATGAGCCTGGCCGCTTTTTTTGTACTAATTCGCGGTTAAGGGTCGAGCCGCCGCCGCTTTCCCGTTAAAATTCCGCCTTTGCACCTGCCCGCGAGTTCTGATGTCAGCCTTCACCCTCTCTTCGGATTGCCATGCCCTGCTCAGCGAGCTGCAACTGCAGCGCGCCGCCAGTACCCGTTATTTGCAAGATACGCTGTACGCGCAGCGCTCGCCCGGGCAGGCGCTGACGGACGCGCTGAACCAGTTGCAACAACAGGGATTGATACGGTTGCGCACCGAGCAGCAGTGGAGCCTGACGGCGGAGGGCTCCCTGACCCTGATCCTGGCGGTGCGGGGAGGGGCCTGCCCCATGCCGGACTGGACCCGGGTCCCCTCGGTCACGGGTCAGGAGATGGCACAAGGGGTGGTGCGCGAACTCTGCCTGGGGGAGGCGGGGCAGATCCCCCCCTACTACCAGAGCGCGGATCTCTTGAGCCTGCTGGACCTGCCCGATGCTCACCGCCTGCTAGCGGGCTCAAGCCCCGCCTGGCAACAACTGTTGCTGGAACACTTCGCCCTGCAGACCCTGCTCGATGCCGAGCCTGAAGCGCACTGGCCGCTGGCGTCCGTGACCGCGGCCTGCGCCCCCGCGCTGGCAAGCCGGCTCGAGGCGCTGGCCAGCGAGTGGGAGTGGCTCTGCGGCCCGCTGACCGGCGAGGTGATCACTCACTGGCCGGCCCTGCAGCAACTGGCCGAGCGGGGGGATGAACAGCCCCTGGCGGAGCGGCTGCTCGGCGCGCTGGGACAGTGGCAGGCAGTGGCGGCGCACGAGCCCTGGCCCAGGATGTTCAGCGCCCTGCTCTGGCTTGGCTGGCTGCAGCAGGCCGATCCCGTGCTCGCCAGCGAGCAGCGCAAGAAGTGGCAGCGCAGCCTCGGCAACCATTTCCCCCTGCTTACGGATCTGCTGGGACAGTGGGCCGGTGATCGCCACGGTCAGGCGATAGGCCTGTTCGATACCCTGCAACTGCCGCTGGAGGAGCTCCACTGGGGCTACCTCTGGCTGGATCTCTGCGCCCTCGCGCGCCACGGCGAGCAGAGCCCCCAGGTCGCCATACTGCACAAGTGGGATCTCTCCCATGTGCTGGAGGCCGAGCCCCGTCATCGCCTGATGGCCTTCTGCCAGGATCTGTTGCGCCTCTTGCTGGGAGAGGGGGCCGAGCGTCCCCCGTTGCAGCAACTGCGTGCCACCCAGGTTCCCGAGGCGGCCAGCGACGCAGAGGATGAGGACAAGACCCCCGCCTCGGCCAGCTGGCTCAACTGGCTGCAGGGGCTGGGGCGCTCCAGCGGCGTGCGCAAGGCGCAGGAGCGGCTGGTATGGTTGCTCCATGCGGAAGGGCCCGAGCTCGAGTGCAAGATCCAGAAGCAGAGCACCAAGGGGGAGTGGACCGCCGGGCGCCGGGTCGATCCTGCCCTGCTCTCCACCCAGTATGCCGCCCTGCTCGACGAGGCGGACTGGGCACTGGTGCGCACCCTGCCAAGGGGCATGAGCAAGCTGCCGCGGGATGCCTGGGCTCCCCTGGCCAGCCATCCGCGCCTGTTCAACGCCAAGGGGCAGAAGCTGCAACTGGCCATCAGCGCCCCCTTGCTGCAGGTGGTCGCCACCGAGCATGGCATGAGCGCCGTTTTGAGCCCGGCCGCCGCGGCGCGAGGGGCGCACATAGTGCCCCTGGCCCAGGATCTGTGGCAGCTCATCCTGACCCCGCAGGCCCTGCTGGACAGACTGCCTGCGCTGGAATCCATCCCGCTGCTGCCGGCCGAAGGGCTCGCCGAGTTGCAACGTACCCTGGACGCCATTCCCGAGCTGCCCTGGCACAGCCAGGTCGAGGGGCTCAGCGGCAATGCCGAGTTGACCCCCTGGCCCGGAGTGCCCTCGGTTCAGCTGGACTGGCAGGATGGTCAGCTGCTGGTCCAGCTGGTGACCCGGGAGGGGGAGCTGCCGCCATTGCCCCTTGGCAAGGGGGAGGCCATAGTGCGCCAGGGCGTCAGGGACTATCACTACTGGCAACGGGATCTGGCTGCCGAGAAGGCCGAGGCCCAGTTGCTGCGCAACCAGCTGCCCATAGGTCTGCCGGGCAACGAATGGAAGCTGGACGGTGAGCAGGCACTGACCCTGGTCAATGCGCTGCCCGAGCTGGTGGACGCCGGAGTGGTCGTTCACTGGCATCAGGACAGCGCCCGTCTCAAGAGCCTCGACGAGGCGGCCCTGAGCCTGCGCATCGAGCGTCGCCAGGACTGGTTCCAGGTGGAGGGGGCACTGGCGCTGGATGAGCACCAGATCCTCGATCTGCGCCTCATCCTGCGCCAGCTGACCCCGGGCCAGCGCACAGTTCAGCTCGACGAGAAGACCAGCCTGATGCTGAGTGACAAGCTGGTGGAGCGCCTCACCATGCTGGGGGCCATGCTGGACACCGAGCAGCGCATCAACAACAAGCTGGCCTACCCCCTGGCCCGCCTGCTGTCGGCGGTGACCACGGCCGGGGATGATGCCTGGCACTCCCTGCAGCAGGAGTGGCAGCAGGAGGTGGAGTGTGCCCCCGAGCTCTTGACGGCGCTGCGGGACTATCAGAAGGACGGGGTGCGCTGGATGGCGACCCTGGCCCACCATGGCTTCGGCGCCTGTCTCGCCGATGACATGGGCCTTGGCAAGACGCTGCAGGCGCTCATGGTGCTGCGCATGCGCCAGCACCTCGGCCCCGCCCTGGTGGTGGTGCCCAAGTCCGTGGTCACCAACTGGCAGGAGGAGGTGACCCGGTTCGCCCCCGAGCTGGAGGTGGTGGTGTTCGAGAATCCCGCCGAGCGGGAGACCCTGATCCAGGAGGCCAAGGCGGGCCAGATCATCCTGGTCAACTACGGCATGCTCGGCAGCCTGGCCCAGTCCCTCAAGTCCCGCCGCTGGGCGAGCATGGTGCTGGACGAGGCGCAGCAGATCAAGAATGCCGGCACCCAGCGTGCCAAGCTGCTGTTCCAGCTCGAGGGGGATTTTCGCCTGGCCCTCTCCGGCACTCCCATCGAGAACCACCTGGGGGAGCTGTGGAGCCTGTTCACCTTCATCAACCCGGGCCTGCTCGGCAGCCTCGGCGAGTTCAAGCGCCGCTTCGGCAAGGCGGTCAAGGATCCCCAGCACATGGCGCTGCTGCGGGCGGTGATCAGCCCCTTCATCCTGCGCCGCCTCAAGCAGCAGGTGCTGACCGAGCTGCCGGACAAGACCGAGATCATCCACCATATCAGCCTCTCCCCCGAGGAGCGTCAGCTCTACGAGGCGACCAGGCGCGAGGTGGTGCAGCAGGTGCAAAGCGCCGATGGCCGCGCCCTGATGCACGTGCTGAGCGGCCTGACCCGCTTGCGGCGGCTCTGCTGCTCCCCCGAGCTGGTGATGCCGGAGTGGTCCCAGACCAGCAGCAAGCTGGACGAGGCCATGGCGCTCCTGGAGGAAGCCATCGATGGCGGCCACCGGGTGCTGGTGTTCAGCCAGTTCGTCGATCTGCTGAGCCTGTTGCGAGCCCGCATCGAGCTCAAAAAATGGGACTACTGCTATCTGGACGGGGGCTGCTCCGCCAAGTCCCGCCAGGAGTCCATACTGCGTTTTCGTCATGAACCGGTTCCCCTGTTCCTCATCAGCCTCAAGGCGGGGGGCACAGGCCTCAACCTGACCCAGGCCGATACAGTGTTGCACCTGGATCCCTGGTGGAACCCGGCGGTGGAGGATCAGGCGAGCGATCGGGCGCACCGCATGGGCCAGACCCAGCCGGTGACAGTCTATCGACTGGTGTGCGAGCAGACGGTGGAGGAGAAGATAGTGGCGCTGCACGACGAGAAGCGGGCCCTGGCCGATGGCCTGCTGAGCGGCCAGTCCGAGGTGCGTGGCCTGGACGTGGAGAGCCTGCGCGCCCTGCTGATGAGCTAGGAGCGGTGCTGCCTGCCTGGGTGCGAGAGGGGGATGGTCCTGGTGACCATCCCCCTTCTCTGTTTCAGGGGCTCATTGCCCGCGTCTGGGGCCCCTCTCATGGGTCTGATTAAGAGGCGCTAGCCCTGATAGCGATAGAGGTGCAGCCGCTCTATGATGGCCTCGCCGCCAATCTTGCGATCCCGCCGCGCCTGGCGCAGCTTGGGCGGATAGTGGCCGAGGTGGGTGACGCTGGGCGGGTTGTCCGAGCAGAGCAGCAGGGGCAGGCTCGCCTTGAGCTGCTGCTTGCGCGGCTCCCTGTCCAGCCAGAGCAGGTTGATCATGGGGTGGGTCTTGACCGGTCGGCGGATCCGCAGCTGCGCATCCGCCGGCAGGCGGCGAATGTCATACACCTCCTGATCCACCATCTTGCTCCACTCCTCGTTGCTGGAGAGCGCCGGTACATAGCGGCGGCTGCGCTCCAGCATCTCCAGCACCTGCTCGCGGCTGAGGCGGCTGATGCTCTGCTTGTCGGCCCAGGTGAAACCGAGGGAATGCAGCTCTCCGGTGAGCAGGGTCAGCTTGCGATAGACCTGCAGGGTGATGACCCCGGGCAGTGCGCCGTGTACCAGTTCGAACTTCTCGTCTCGCCCGCCGGCGGCCTGCACCAAGGCCTTGAAGGCGAGCTTGTGGCCGTTGATCTCGTCGAGCAGCGGGTGCAGCAAGGGGGCGCTGTTGGCGGGGAAGCGCAACCAGCCAGGCAGGCGGTGAGTCGCCTTGGTGGAGCAGCCGGGGCGGGCGCTGTGATCCTGAAAGGCCGTCACGGCCGCGGCCAGTGCCGCCTCCCCCGAGAGATAACCCACCTCGATGGCCTCGATAGGGTCATGCTCTTCCCCTTGCGGCACGGCGGGCAGAGGATAGACATGGGCCTCCAGCAACTCGAGCTGGCCGAGCAGTCTGGCGAGACGGGCAAGGGCGTCTTCCAGCGCGTCCATCTGTTGACGCAGGGCGGCGGTGGGGGTAAAGGTGTCCATCGGCATATCCTGTGTGTTCCCCCAATCCGTCGCCCTAAAGGTGGCGATCAGGGGGCATGATTAAACCACTGTATAAATAACCATACCAGCATGACGGGAAGGCGCCAAGTGCCGCCTTTCAAGCGCGGTGCAAGGGCGGCTGCCGTGGCCGCCTTTCGGGAGTTGCCTGTCTGTATCATCCTGTTAAATAACGATCTTTAAGTGATCCAATGGTTAACAATTGGCGGTGCGGCAGGGGTGGCAGCGTCCTGTCTCGAACTCGGGCTCTGCATAGCTAACGTGGGAAACTGCATAGTTAGAAGCCGATGGGGCAGGAGAAAATGCTGCACGGCTGGGAGGGGGAATCTCTGGCTAATATTTCACATATAAATCAATAATTTGTATTTTTCCCCATGGCGAGATCAGCCATTACTTTTACTAATCTCATGTATCAAAATTCGTCAATTGAGGCGCCTCCTCGCCCTGACTAAGCTTTGCGCATCAAATCCGAGCCTTGCGCAGAACTAGAGAGAGGAGCCATATCATGGCCAACATGACTTATACCGAAGCCGGTTACCAGGATTCCAGCGAATCGAATCTGGTTGCTCGCGTCAAGATGACCGTCCTGACCTGGCTGGAACGCAGCCGCAGCCGTCGCCAGCTCTCCGAGCTGCCCGCCTACCTGCTCAAGGACATTGGTCTGAACGAAGCTGACCGCTATCAAGAGACCACCAAGCCGTTCTGGCGTGGTTGATATACCGGGCATGGATGCCTCGTTTTCTTGCTGATCTGAACTGCTCTGCCTGTGTTTTTCGCCCTCAAACGGGCCTGACTTTTCCCCTGTTGCCGCTTCCCCTCATTTCCCCTTGTCTGTTTTTCCTTCTGTTTGCCCCGTGCGGCATGAGTTGTCATCATCCCTCGCCAACTTTGTATCCTTACTGTTTGAATTTGTTTAAAAATTGATTTTAAGCCCGCCTGCCTTGCGTATAATCCGGCCATAGCATTCCAGACAAGAGGGTGAGATGGATGATTCCCCAGCATGACTTTTTGGCCCTGACCCGCCGCCACGAGTGGCAGCTCGAGCCCTTTGCCTTCGACCTGGCCAACGGCACCCGGGTGAGCGTGTGGGACACCGGCGTGCTCTGCCTGGAGCCCATGGGTCAGTCGCCTGGCGGGCGCAAGGACATAGTGCTCTCCTGCGGCATTCACGGTAACGAAACAGCCCCCATCGAGATCTGCAACCAGCTGCTGACCCGGCTGCTCGGCGGGGAGCTTCAGGCTCGCCACCGGGTGCTCTTCCTCTTTGGCAACCCCGCCGCCATGAACCAGGGGGCACGCGAGGTGGAGGAGAACATGAACCGGCTCTTCTCTGGAGCCCACAGCAAGGGGGAGGGGCTGTGCAACAGGGAGCGCATTCGCGCCATGCGCCTGGAGCAGTATGTGAGCCGCTTCTTCGCCGATCCCGCCCGGCCCCGTTATCACTACGATCTGCACACCGCCATTCGCGGCTCCCGCCACGAGAAGTTTGCGGTCTACCCCTTCCCCCACGAGCGGCCGCACTGCAAGGAGCAGGTGCAGTTCCTCGGGGCCTGCGGGGTGCGCACCATACTGCTCTCGAGCGGCCCGACCACCACCTTCAGCTATTACAGCTCGCATCAGCATGGCGCCCATGCCTTCACGGTGGAGCTCGGCAAGGTGCGCCCCTTTGGCGAGAACGACATGACCCGCTTCATCGAGGCGCGTCAGGCGCTGCAGGAGCTGGTGACCCAGGATGAGGTGGTGCTCGAGCCCTGGCGGGCGGATGACTTCACGATTTTTGCCATCGATCGGGTGATCAACAAGCAAACGGCCGCGTTTCGTTTCCTGTTTGCCAGCGACGTGGACAATTTCACCGAATTTCCCCAGGGATTTGTGCTGGCGGAAGATGGAGATCGGCAGTACAGGGTAGAGAAAGCGCGGGAGGCGGTGGTCTTCCCCAATGCCAACGTGGCCATCGGCCAGCGGACCATGCTGCTGGTGGTGCCGACCCGCCTGTGGGAGTGATCTGAGCCTATTTTTTCACGCCAACCCTGTGCCCCTGGCGGCGTGGCCAGGATAGGCGTGATCCCGAACTCGCCCTGACAGGGAGCCCGAAAGGGCTCCCTTCTTCGTTTCTGCTCGCCGAAAATCTCATCTTCTTTCTGAAATTAAAGAAGTTTCTACTGGTCTTACCTGGCTGAATCACGTTGCTCTTTGATTAACATCTTATTTACATTCTAAGGGTCACCTCATGGTGGTGACGCTGACAACGGCAAGGAGCCAGTTATGACCCATGTCGACATCCCCTTCCTTCGTTACCTCGATGAGGAGGGGCGCCCGGTCGCGACACTGCCGACCTGGCTGGACAAGGCGATGCTGCACACCTTCTACCGCAACATGGTGATGGTGCGCAGTTACGACAAGAAAGCGATAGCACTGCAGCGAACCGGCAAGCTCGGCACCTTTCCCTCCCATCTGGGGGCAGAGGCGGTGGGGATTGGGGTCGGTCTCGCCATGCGGCCGGAGGATGTCTATGTGCCCTACTACCGGGACATGCCCACCCTCTATGTGCGGGGCGTGCCCATGGAGCAGAACCTGCAATATTGGGGCGGAGATGAAAGGGGCAGTGTCTTCTACAAGGCCGATGGCGAGTTGTCGGAAGACTTGCCCATCTGCGTCCCCATCGCCACCCAGATCACCCATGCCGCCGGCATAGCGGCCGCCTTCAAGCTGCGCAGCCAGCCCAGGGTCGCCGTGGTGACCATAGGCGATGGCGGCACCTCCAAGGGAGATTTTCTCGAGGGGCTCAACTGCGCCGGTGTCTGGCACCTCCCCATGGTGATGATCATCAACAACAACCAGTGGGCCATCTCGGTGCCGCGCAAGCTGCAGTCGAGCGCACCGACCCTGGCCCAGAAGGGGATAGGGGCCGGAGTTCGCAGCCTGCAGGTCGACGGCAACGACGTGGTGGCCGTCTATGAGGCGACCCGCGCCGCCATCGAGCGGGCCCGCAGCGGCAAGGGGCCGACGCTTATCGAAGCCGTCAGCTACCGGCTCGGGGATCACACCACTGCCGATGACGCGACCCGCTATCGCGAGGCCGCCGAGGTGGAAGCCGCCTGGGCCAAGGAGCCGATCAAGCGGCTGCGCCAGTTCATGGCCGAGCAGGGCTGGTGGGATGAAACCCGGGAGCAGGCGTTGCTGGCGGAGGCGAGCCGGGAGGTCGAGCGTGCCGTGGCAGCCTATGAAGGCATGGCGCCGCAGGCGCCGGAAACCCTGCTCGATTACCAGTTTGCCGAGCTGCCGAGGGAGTACCGTGCCCAGCGTCAGCGCATCATCGCCAAGGGCATGCAGCAGCGCGGCGGGGAGACACGCCATGAGTGACATGACACTGCGCGATGCGATTCACCTGACATTGCATCACGAGATGGTTCTGGGTCTGGGGAGGCTGCATGAGTGAAATAACGCTGCTCGAAGCGATCAATCTGGCGCTGCATCACGAGATGGAGCACGACCCCGACGTGGTGGTGCTGGGTGAGGATGTGGGGGTCAACGGCGGGGTGTTTCGCGCCACCGTGGGCCTGCGCGACAAGTTCGGCTTCAAGCGAGTGATAGACACGCCGCTGGCGGAGGGGCTGATCGCCGGGGTGGCGGTCGGCATGGCGACCCAGGGGCTCAAGCCGGTGGCCGAGTTCCAGTTCCAGGGCTTCATCTTCCCCGGCATGGAGCAGATCATCTGCCAGGCGGCGCGGATGCGAAACCGCACCCGTGGCCGGCTCTCCTGTCCCATCGTCTACCGCTCCCCCTACGGGGCCGGCATCCATTCGCCCGAGCACCACAGCGAGAGCGTCGAAGCCCTGTTTGCCCATATCCCCGGGCTACGGGTCGTGATCCCTTCGAGCCCGAAGCGGGCTTACGGCCTGCTGTTGTCGGCCATTCGGGATCCGGATCCCGTGATGTTTTTCGAGCCGGATCGCATCTACCGCTCCATGAAGTCGGATGTGGTGGATGACGGCGTCGGCCTGCCGCTGGATGTCTGCTTCACCCTGAGGCCCGGACGGGATCTCACCGTGGTCGCCTGGGGGGCCTGCATTCAGGAGGTGATGCGGGCCGCCGCCCTGCTGGCGGAGCGGGACATCCAGTGCGAGGTGCTGGATCTCGCCACCATCAAGCCGCTGGACATGGAGAGCATCCTGACCTCGGTGCGCAAGACCGGGCGTCTGCTGGTGGTGCACGAGGCGTGCGGCAGCTTCGGGGTCGGTGCCGAAATAGTGGCGCGGGTCACCGAAGAGGCATTGACCTCCCTCAAGGCGCCGCCAAGAAGGCTCACCGGGGTGGATGCCGCTGTGCCCTACTATCGCAACGAGGAGTATTACCTCATCACCGAGCAGGATATCGCGGATGCGGCTCACCAACTGATGGAGAACAAGTGGCTATGACGTTTCTCAACTGTCGGCGCCCAGGCGCACGAGCAAGGAAGAGCCATGAAGTTGGTCAACCTTTGGTGATGTTCCTGCGGATGGAGAACTGGTCATGAAATTTTTCAAATTACCGGATCTGGGCGAAGGATTGGCCGAGGCCGAGATAGTCGAATGGAAGGTCAGCGCCGGCGACACAGTGAGTGTCGATCAGGTGCTGCTGTCGGTGGAAACGGCCAAGGCACTGGTGGATGTGCCCTCGCCGGTGGCGGGGGTGATCGCCAGGCTGTGCGGCCAGGAGGGAGACATACTCCACATCGGCGCTCCCCTGGTGGAGTTTGAGGGGGGGGAGGACGACGGCACCGTGGTAGGCAAGGTCAGCGCCCATCAACAGCACATCGAGGATCACTTCGTGGTGGGTGCCATGGCGCCCGGTGGCGCCCTGGTGCAGGCCATGCCGGCGGTGCGTCTGCTGGCGCAAAAGCTGGGGCTGGACATCGACAGACTCAAGGGCACTGGCAGTGCCGGCATGGTGACCGAGCAGGATGTGCAGAGCGCCTTCGAAGCGTTGCAGAGCAGCGGCAACGAGTTCCTCAAGGGCTCGCGCCGGGCCATGGCCAAGGCGATGGAACACTCCCATCAGACGGTGGTGCCGGTCAGCATCACCGACGAGGTGGACCTGCGTCACTGGCGGGCAGACGAAGACGTGACGGTGCGCCTCATCAAGGCCATCGGGGTGGCGTGTCGTGCCGAGCCTTCCATGAATGCCTGGTTTGACGGGGATACCCTGTCGAGACGGCTGTTCAGGGAGGTCAACGTGGCCATCGCCGTCGACTCCAAACACGGGCTCTATGTGCCGGTGATGGAGAATGTGGCCGAGCGGGAAAGGGCGGACATTCGGCACGGGCTGGATCGGATGATCGCCGATGTGAAGGCGCGCGCCGTACCGCGGGAGATGCTGCAGGGGGCGACCATCACCCTCACCAACTTTGGTGCCATCGCAGGTCGCTACGCCAGCCCTATCGTCACGCCACCCCAGGTGGCCATCATAGGGGCGGGCAAGCTGTTCGAAAAAGTGGTCTTCATCCATGGGGAGGCACGGCCGGTCCGGGCACTGCCCTTGTCGATGACATTTGACCACAGAGCCTGTACCGGCGGAGAGGCAGCGCGCTTCCTCAAAGCCCTGGTTCAGGCACTCGAAGCGGCGGATGCGTAAGTGATTGCACCCTGCCCCTGGCAGGGTGCAAATTTGGTTGCGTAATCGACAAAGGCACGTATAATCTAAACCAGCTTGAAAGGGCGTTAGTTATGTCAATGAATATGATGTTTTGCATCTTTTCCTGTTGTTCATAAGTTAATCCCGTTTTTGAGCTTTATCCGCTGAAAAGCATAAGTAATTATTTTGAATACAGGTTAAAGATATGTCTAACATGATCACCGGTACCGTTAAGTTTTTCAACGAAACCAAAGGTTTTGGCTTCATCCAGCAAGAAAACGGCCCGGACGTTTTCGTTCACTTCAGCGCTATCAGCGGTAACGGTTTCCGTACCCTGGCTGAAGGTCAGCGCGTACAGTTCTCCGTGACCCAAGGTCAGAAAGGCCCGCAGGCTGAGAACGTAACTGCTCTGTAATTCTTACAGAATTTAAGAAAGCCGTGGTACCTCTGGTGCCACGGCTTTTTGTTTTATGGCATATTCATAAACCACGTTTGCCAATGACCATCATCATGATCCCATCACTCTTGCTGACAGTGGCGCTTGCCAATACCACCGTGCCGGATCCCGCGGCAAACGAGGCCGTGACAGTGTGCCAGCAATTCGTGCAGGTCCGTTTGGGCAAGGCTGAGCAGCCCAAGGAGATCAAGGCGCAGCCTGTCCCGAAGCGGGCGGGGGAGTGGTTGATCGATGGCAAGGTAAAAGGACCCGAAGGTCCTTTGTTGTTTGCTTGTCTGCTGCGGCAGGGAAAGCGCTGGGAATTGCTCAACTTCTCGCTCTGGGCGCCGCAGGAACTCAATTCGGCTTGAGCGCCACCAGCAGGTGTTGAAGATGCTCCAGCATGGTCATGCCGAAGGGGGTCAGATAGCCACCATCGACGGCACTGATCATGCCTTGTTGATGCAGACGCTGCGCCGCGAGGCACAACTCTTCAGACATGTCGCTGCGTAACTTGATCCCCAGACTCATGTTCGCCGGATCAAAGCATGCCAGTATTTTCAGCTCATTCACAAAATCGTCAGAAACCTGGTCGATCCCACTCATGGATGCACTCCTTACGCTAAAGATGTATGCAAACTAGCATTCCCGGTTTGACTTTAGTGGGCGCTGGCTCAAAGTATTGGGCTTTGTCTGGGCCGGAGTTGCCCGAACGCTGCTTTTTTGGCCGGAAGCGTCATGCCCCGGCTGGTTGGACTAGCAGAGTCCGCGTGCCGGCAAACATGGTAGAATAGTCTCTCTTTTGTCCTCCTGGCCAGGTATGAACCCAGGTCTTCCAGCTCAAGGCGCGTCTCATGATCACTGTCACACTGGTATCTCTGCTGCACACCCTAGGTCCCCGCTTTCCTGTTTATGCACCGTCCTTGTTGCTCCCCTTGCTCGATGAGCATCAGGGGGATCTCTGGCTGCCATCCATCAAGGGGGCAGATGTCACCGCCCTGCGCCAACATGCCAAGGGGCACGAGGCGCAGAGTCTGGCCCCTCTGGCGGCAGGATGGTGCGATTTCGGGGCTGGCGGCCAGGGTGAGACTCCCGAGCTGGACGCGCTGGCGAGTTACGACGAAGAGATGCTGGACAACCTGCTGATGTACTGGCACAGCCCTGGCAAGATCAACAGCCCGATCACCGATAACCTGTTCGAGCTGCGCCGTGGGGTGGTGGATGAAGCCCATGGCTCCAAGCTGGCGGTCGCCTGGGAGCAGCAGCAGCAGAGACGCTTCGAGCAGATCATGGCAGGGGCTTGGGCCGGTCGGGATCAGCTCTGCTTCGTGGAGGTGGAGTCCGCCTACTGGCTGCGCCAGCGTTTCTGCGAGACGGCGGAGATCACCCTGGTGACCCCGGTGCTGGGCTGAGATAGCCGAAACAGGAGTGACTGAGCACTCTTGCTGGACAAGGCGCCAGCAAGATGTGAACATGTCGCCCTTTATTGAATGAGAGACTTGACCAATGAGCTATGAACTTAGCGACACCGAGCGCAATGCCGCGCTGCAACTGAACGCCGACTACCGCTTTGATCACTTCATCAGCAAGCTGGTCGAGCACGAAGAGCTGTTTGTTCTGACCGACGAGCACGGCGTCATGATGCTGACCACCGAAGACGAAGACTGCATCCCGGTCTGGCCGCATCCGGAATACGCCAAGGCGTGGGCCGAAGGCGAGTGGGCAGATTGCAAGCCGCAGTCCATCACCCTCAAGGTGTGGCTGGATCGCTGGGTTGACGGCATGGAGCAGGACGAGCTCTGCGTGGCCGTGTTCCCGACCCCGGAGCAGGAAGGCATAGTGCTGGATCCGGCCGACGTGGCCGACGCCATCGCACAAAAGCAGGCCAAGCGCGGCTAAGTCCCGCCCAGGCGCTGCTGCCACAAAAAAGACCCCGCCACAGTGCGCAATGCTGTTCACTTAA
>NZ_CDBZ01000130.1 GCF_000819985.1 Aeromonas media
TCAGGTGCGGAATGACGGTTCAATACTCCTGTATCTATTTTTGTCAGTAGCACAGAGTGTTAGTTTTGATATGAGTGTTTCTTTTGGTCCCCGCAGTGGGACCATTTTTCTGCCCGCCGTTCGGCCGGTTGCCCGATTTTCTCCTCTCCCGAGTCCCCCCGTACGAGTGACCCACACCCGGGCATGAGCGGCCACCGCGCTTATTTGCAGAAGCGGGATCTTCATCCATAGGCGGGGTTTGGCCAAGGCTGATACCATGAAGCTCTATGGATGCTGTCGGCTACGGAAAGGCACATGAAACTGACCACTCAACTCGTCTCCTTTATTACCCTGTGCGTGATCGCGGCCATGGCCGTGGTGATGCTGGGCGGGGTATTCAGTTTCCGCCAGATGGGGATGGAGCTGCAGCAGAACCGGGTCGACTCCCTGGTGGAGATCATCGACAAGCAACTGGGAGTGACCGACGATCAGCAGGCCTTGGCCCGCTGGCTGCCCTCCCTGCTGCGGGCTTCCCACGTGGTCGAGCTGGAGATCCGCCAGGACAGGCAGCGGGTCTACTGGTTTCGCGACGTACAGCAACAGACCGACGAGAGTCTGCTGATCCCCTACAGCAAACCCATTCCCAATCAGGTCGGCATGCAGGCCGAGTTCAAGCTGGACAGGCCGTTCAAGGAGTTCGAGTACTCCATACAGGCCATGTTCGGCATCTCCCTCGGGGTCTTCATCGTGGTATTTGGTCTCTGGTATTCCATCCGCTGGTTGCGACAGCAGCTGCGTGGTGCCGAGCTGCTGGCGGAGCGGGCCCAATTGATCCTGGATGGCAAACTCACCAAGCTGGCCCATGATCCCGCCGACGAATGGCCCCTCCCCGCCAGCCAGGCGCTCACCCATCTGCTGGCCGAGCTGGCCGATGCCCGCAAGGAGCGCAGCCGGTTCGACAACTTCATCCGCAGCAACGCCTTCGTCGACAAGACCACCGGCATTGGCAACCGCCTCTTCTTCGACAACCGGCTGGAAAACGCCATCATGGAGGCGAGCGTGATCAGTGGTGGTGTCCTGCTGATCGAGCTGGCCGGGCTGGAGGAGCTGGATCCCGAACTGAGCGGGCGCCCGAGTCAGGATCTGCTGATGGAGGCAAGTGCCTCCATCGGTACCTTCGTGCGCAAGCACAGCGGTGCCCTGCAGGCCCGCTACGCCGGTCAGGTCTTTGCCGTGCTGCTGCCCAACATGTCCGAGAGCGAGATGGTGGACGGCGCCAGTCAGTTGCTCAAGAGCCTGCAGCGCCTGCACTGGCCCGAGTCGGTCAATCTGGACACGGCCGTCTATCTCGGTGCCGTTTGTTATCAGGCCGAGGACTCCCTGCTCAAGGTGCAGGAAGAGGCCGAGCTGGCGCTCAAGAGTGCGCGCCTGCAGGGTCACAGCGGCTGGTTCCTCTACGAGAAGTCGCTGGACGAGGAGGCGAGCAACAAGGGGACGGTGCGCTGGCGCACCCTGATCAACCGCCGCATCGAGGAGCGGGGGATCTCCTTCTATCTGCAACCGGTGCAGCAGGAGCGGGATCAGGTGGTGCTGCAACAGGAGCTGCTGATCCGCATTCATGACGAGCAGGGGCGGGAGTTGCAGGCAGGAGTCTTCATGCCCATGGCGGAGAAGGCTGGCCTGCTGCTGCCGTTGGACCGGCTGGTGGTCGCCCAGACCCTTCGCCTGCTGCGCCAGCGGCCGGAGTCGAGCTGCCCCGTCTGCCTGTCGCTCAGTGCCCAGAACCTGCTCAATCGCGAGTTCCAGCGGGATCTTTTCTTCGAGCTGTTCCAACTGCCGCGCAGCCTCAATGAGGGGTTGATCCTGCAGTTGTCGGAGTCTCAGGTGACCCGCCACTACGAGGCGCTCAAGCGGCCACTGCGGGCGCTGCGCATGTTGGGATGCCGGCTGGCCATCGATCACGCGGGCCAGGATGTGGTGAGCACTCAGTACATCAAGGAGTTCGAGATCAGCTTCCTCAAGCTGCACCCCAGCCTGGTGCGGGAGATCCACCTGCGACAGGTCAACCAGATGGCGGTGCGCAGCCTGGTGGGTGGTTGCGCCAATACCCAGACCCGGGTGATTGCTGTCGGGGTGGAGAGCGGCGACGAGTGGAAGATGCTGCGTCATCTCGGCGTGCACGCGGGCCAGGGGCCCTGGTTCGCCGAGCCACAGCGGCTGATCATGCCCGCCTGACGGGCCCGCCTGGTTCAGTGGTGGCCCGCCTCCTCTCCGGGCCCCTTAATCGCCCTGGTCTAGAGCCTGCCCTGCTCCTTGAGGCCCGCCAGCCCCTGCAGGCCCCCGGTGTGGATGAAGACCACCTCGCTGCCGCGGGGGATGCGCCCGGCGGCCAGTTCCCGGAACAGCCCCCACATCGCCTTGCCGCTGTAGATGGGCTCGAGCGGCAGCCCGGTGTGGGCGCTGAAGGCCTGTACCCACTGCCACAGGGCCGGACTGAACCTGGCATAGCCGCCGTCGTGATGATCCAGCGCGATGCGCCAGCCATCGGTGATGGCCGCCGCAGGATAGAGCCGGCACACTTCGTTGGCGATGAAGCCACCCCCCTTGAGCACGGCGATGGCGAGGATCTGCTCCCGTGCCCGCTTGCCCGCGATGAGCCCCGCCAGGGTGCCACCGCTGGCGCAGGGCAGCACCCAGAGATCCGGCGAGAAGGGCACCTCGGCCACCAGCTCGGCGACTCCGGGGATGGCGAGCGGGCTGCTCCCCCCCTCCGGCACTATCAGGGTGTCAGGTGCCGCGAACTGGGCCAGCCAGTCGGGATCCTGGCGGCGCCGGTAGCTCTGGCGGTCCACAAAAACGAGATCCATGCCCCAGCCTTTGGCCGCGCTCAGGGTTGCGTTGCTGACGCTGTCAGCCTCACCGCGTATGATGCCGGTGGTGCGCAGCCCGGACCTGAGGCCGGCCGCCGCCAGGGCGTGAATGTGATTGGAGTAGGCGCCCCCAAACGACAGCAGGTGGGTCTTGCCCTGCGCCCGAGCCTGTTGCAGGTGGTACTTGAGCTTGCGCCACTTGTTGCCGGAGAGGGTCGGGTGGATCAGGTCATCCCGCTTGCACCAGAGCCGCACGCCGTGGGCATCCAGCAGAGGGTGGTGGACAGGGTGCAGGGGGGAGGGGATCTGAGCGGGTTCCAGTGGCGCATCCCAGGGGGAGGTCATCTTGGCCGTCAATGCATCGTTTGTCATAAAGTTGGAGGCTAATGGCCTGTTTATGTTAAGGTTTAGTCCGTTTCATGCAGTCAGGTCCAGGTCTCGATGAAGTCACTTTTCCGACGTTCGCACCCCAGCCCTCAGGTGGGACTCCTGCTGGCCAACGATCGCATCCTGCTGGCTTGTGTGGAACCCGTCCCGATCTTTACCAGTCGCGCCATCCATGGTCCTCACGACTGGCCCAGGGCCATGGGGGAGCTGTTTGCCCAGCATGGCCTGGCCAAGTCTAAGGTGCGGGTGGCCCTGGCCGCCAGCCTTTATCAGCAGATCCAGATAGACAAGCCCGCCGTGCCCGATGCCGAGATGGCGGGGGCCCTGCCCTGGGCCATCAAGGATTTCGTCAACGAACCCGTGTTGCAGCTCGCCATGGACTATGTGGACCTGCCGACGCCCCCTGCGGGTCGGCCGCGCATCAACGTGATCTGCGTGCCCAAAGCGCGGGTGCAGCAACTGGCGGATGCGGTCAACGGCGTGGGGACTCTGGAGGCCATCGTCAGCGACGAGTTGGCCATGACGGCCCTCTACGAGGCGGATCAGACGGTGCGCATGCTGCTCTGGCAGCCGAGGGGACAGGAGTTGCAACTGCTGGTCTTTCATCGGGGAGGGCTCTGCTTCTCCCGTCAGTTCCGCGGGTTCGCCAGCCTCACCGGTACCCATGAGCCCGATCAGGAGATGCTCGACGGGCTGGCGCTGGAGATCCAGCGCTCCCTCGACTACCTGGCGGGTCATCTCAAGCTGCCGGAGCCGGGCCAGTTGCAACTCGCCATCGCCTCCTCCGCCATCGGTTTGCTGGTCCGCCACCTGGAACAGGTCTTCGGTTTCCCGGTCTCCGCCATGGCCAACAAGGCGGTGCTGGCCGGTGTCGAATACCTCTGTGCCTATGGTGCGGCCCTGGGAGGTGAACGATGAACCGGGTTGCTGACGTCATCCTTCACTCCTCCATGGCCAACAAGACCCAGTGGCAGGCCGGTGTCGAATACCTCTGCGCTTACGGCGCCGCCCTGGGCAGGAGCGAAGGATGAAACACCATATCAATCTCTATGGCGCCGAATTCAGGCCAAGGCGCCTGTGGGCCAGCCTCAATCAGATGGCCCTGGTCTGGGGCGGTTGCCTGCTGCTGCTGGTCGTGGCCACCTTTTTCTATGGCTGGCAACAGCGGGGTGTCGATCGTGAGCTGGCCCAGGTGCGTGCGCTGCTTGATGTGCAGCGCGGCGAGGCAACACGGCTCGATGCCGCGCTGGCGCGCCATCGGGCAGATGGTCAGCTGCAACAGCAGCTGGTCGACAAGCGCGAGGAGCTGGCTGCCAAGCAGGCGCTGATACGCCAGCTCGGCAGCCTCTCCCTGCAAAAATCCCAGGGCTACGCCGGCGTGATGGCGGATCTGGCCCGTCTGCGGGATGCCCGCCTCTCCCTGCAACGGATCGAGATAAGTGACGGGCGCATCAACCTCTCCGGGGTGGCCGAACGCAGCCAGGATGTCCCCGCCTGGGTGAACCGCTTCAAGCAGACCCCGTCCCTGGCGGGCAAGCAGTTTGGCGAGCTGACCCTGAGCCGGGACAAGGCTGGCCAGCTGGCCTTTCAGCTTAGCGGCATAGCACGGGAGACCCCATGATGGAGATGAAAGCACAGTGGCTGGCCTGGGCACAGCGTGTGGCCGCCCTCAGCCTGCGTGAGCGGGTCTTGATCCTGCTGACGGGCATCATCCTGCTGGGGGCTGCCGGGATCTACGGCTGGCTGGATGCCGCCGATACCCGCCTGAGCCAGGAACGGCAGGCGCTGACGGCGGCGCAGCGGGATCTGGAGATCCTGACCCTGGAGAACCAGGGCAAGCAGGCCCGGCTGGGGCGGGATCCCAACGCCCAGGTGCGCCAGCAGCTGGCTAGCGTTGAGGCGTCCCTCGGCCGGCTGGACGCAGAGCTCAAGGCCCAGACGGTGGATCTGATCCCGGCCCACGAGATGCCGGCCGTGCTGGAGGCCCTGTTGTCTCGCTCCGCCAACCTGCATATGCTGGCGCTCACCTCCCTCAAGCCCGAGCCGCTGATGGCTGGCGAGCAGAAGGCCAACCTGTTCAAGCACGGGATCCGGCTCCAGCTGGAGGGGGGCTATTTCGATGTCTACCGGTACCTGAAGGCGCTGGAAGCCCTGCCTCGCCACTTCTACTGGAAAGGGTTCGACTACAGGGTGGTCGAGCCCCCCAAGGCGGCGGTGGAGATGGAGATCTACACCCTGAGTACCAGCAAGGAGTTCATTCGTGGCTAAGTGGCTGACATTGTTGTGCTGCCTGCTGGGCCCGCTGGCCCAGGCAGAGGTGTTGCAGGACCCGACCGCCCCCCTGGCCGGCAGCGGCGCGGCGGCGAGCCCGAGCAAGGACGCCGGTCTGCCCAGGTTGCAGAGCGTCATCCTGGGCAACGGACCGGCGCTGGCGGTGCTCAACGGTCAGAGCTATCGGGTGGGCCAGCGGATCGACGGTTTTCTGCTGGTGGGCATCAGCGCCGATGCCGTGGTACTGGAGAAAGCGGGCAAGCGTCAGACACTGACCCTGTTTGGCAGCAAGATCCGGATGTGAAGTCGGTTCCGCGCGGGATGCTGCGGGCCAGGTTTGTCGAGTTTCATTGCGAGTCAGGTGCACCAATAACATGAAAAAACACCATTTTTGTCTGCTTCCCCTCGCATTGGCGGTGGCGGCTTGTACCAGCTACCAGCACCCCGAACCGGTGCAGGCCCAGGGCGGGAGCACACTT
>NZ_CDBZ01000131.1 GCF_000819985.1 Aeromonas media
TAAGTGAACAGCATTGCGGCATGAGCGGGCTTTGCTGCAGCATGAGTGCGCAAGAAAGCCGCCCGGCGAACACCGGGCGGCTTTTTTCATAGGGCCAGGCCGTCCATCACGCCGTGGTCAGCAGGGTCACGGCGACGGCCATGATCAGGATGCCGACCCAGCCGACGGGCTTGAGGCGCTCGCCAAACAGCAGCAGGCCGCCGAGGGCGGTGCCCAGGATGCCGATGGCGCCCCAGGTGGCATAGGCCACGGCGAGATCTATCCTGCCGGTGCTCACCGCTTCCGAGAGCAGGGTAAAGGCACAGATCACCAGCAATATGCCGAGCAGGCCCCAGCCCTTGTGGCGAAAACCGAGGGAGCGGTTGATGGCCATGTTGGCCCCCACATCCAGCAGGGCGGCGCCCAGAACGATGATCAACGGGTGCATGGGGCCTCCTTGGCAAGGGTCGGCTCAACCGGCTCGGCATGGGTTTCCCCCAGGGTCACCATAACAATGCCCACTATTGCCAGCGCCAGCCCGATCCACTCCTGCACACTCAGCTCGTAGCCCAGGAACAGCACGGAGACGGCGGTGATCAGGGCGATTCCCAGCCCCTCCCACAACGCGAACGCAATACCAATGGAGATTGTTTTGGCGGCCTTGGCCAGCATCAGGTAGGAGAGGGCGATGAGCAGCCACATCGGCAGGTAGTTGAACCAGCCAGCCTCACTTTCCGGGATCAGGGCCATGGTGGAGGTGCCTGCCACCTCGGTCAGGATGGCGCCCGTCAGGAAGAGGCGGGCCAAAAGCAGGGGACTGGATAACATGGGGTTTCCTTCTGTTGCTGCGACGAGGGAGAGGATAGCCGCAGTCTGTTCAGTCGGCAGAATCGCTGAGCGTCGAGAATTCAGGTGCTGATGGTTTGCCTCGGAGGAGGGCGGCGGCGTAAGGTGAGGATGGAACAAGCTGCCGCCAGAGCGTGACCATGAAGCTTTATCAGATACAACTCTTTGTAGAATCAGCAGACAGTGGCTCGATTGCCAATGCCGCCAGGCGCCTTGGCAAGAGCCGCAGCGCCGTCAGCACGGCGATCGCCTCCCTGGAAGTGGATCTTGGCGTCGACCTTTTTGAACGAGGGGCCAACCAGAGCCGACTCACCGAGATAGGGGAGCAGGTGCTGGACGACTGCCGGCGGCTGCTGCAGGCGGCCAACAGTCTCAAGCTCAAGTGCGAGCACCACGCCTCAGGGGCAGAGGTGGCGCTGCGGGTAGCGCGGGACGACGCCATCCCCGAGCCGGTCTGGCGCGAGATGCTGGGGGCGCTGCGCCAGCAGTTTCCCGGCACCAGCATCTCCCTGGTGCTGGCTTCGCCCCCCGAACTGCCTGCCTTGGTGGAGGAGGGGTTTGTCGATGCCGCCTTCGGCCTCATCACCGAGGATCAGGAGCGCAGCGGCCTCAACATAGACGTGCTCAACCCGATCCGCACCCTGATGGTGGTGGCGCCGAGCCACCCGCTAGCCGGGTTGAAGCGGGTGCTGCAGCAGGACTTGACCGATCAGACCCAGGTCACCCTCTCTTATGTGGACGAGTTTTCGGTCAAGAGCCTGCTCCCCATCGGTGGCCAGCACATAGGGTTGTCGAGCTTCGAGCTGATGCGGGATGCGGTGCTGGACGGCCTGGGCTGGGCTGTGTTGCCCTCACCGCTGATCCAGAGCCAGCTGCGGCAGGGAGAGCTGCTGACCCTGAAGCACAAGTTCAGCCTGCAGTGGCGCGATTACGGGGTCTATCTGTCGGAGAACGCCCATCACGGCAAGGTGCTGGCCTGGCTGAAGAAGGCCATCGAGGCCTATCTTGAACCCTTCGAGTAGCCCCTTTTAGGAGGAGAACGACAACAGGGGCCGCTGGCCCCTGTTGCTTGAGACGGCTAGGGATCAGCGCAGGGCGTGACGGGGGGCGGGCTGGCGCGGGCGAAAGGGCAGCAGGAGCAGGCTGAGCAGCAGATCCCCCAGCAGGGACGCGAGCAGTCCCGCCGCCACACCGCAGAAGATGGCGGCCTGCTTGAGGGGCACCACATAGCCGTAGTTGCGCAGGGTGTCCTGCCAGAGCTGGGGGTCCGCCTGCAACAGCAGGTGGGAGACTTGCAGGTACCAGGGCCTATCCTGGAAGGCGCGCTCCTGCTGCAGATGGTGCTGCTGGCTCACCAGTTGCCGCAGGCTGGTGGCATCCTGAGTGAAGACAGGATCCTGGCTGGCGCCGTAATGGGCGACCAGGGCGTCGAGATCGCCGCCAAAGTGTTGATCTGCGGTGCGCTGGAAGGGTTCCAGACTGAGGCTGGCCTGTTGCAGGCGTGCATCCAGCCGCTGGTAGTAGAGATCGACGATCCCCGGTATCTGCACGCCCGCCAGCAAACCGAGGGCAAACAACATCATGCGAAGGTAACTGCGCATAGCCATCATCCTGAGTAAAAGGAGCCTCATACTAGCCGCAAGCCCTCGGCGCGCCAAGGTGGTGCTGACGGCCCCGGTATCCGGTGATAACGGGTTGGGTCAAAAAGGAGTCAACAGGATGTTGTTTGTTACATGAATTCTTACATTTTTGTGATGCAAGTCACTCGGAGGCTGACCTAGAATCACCGCTTTTTGAAGGAAGACTCGGCATGAGCAAGTTCATACCTTTCTATCTGATCGGGGGCCTGATTGCCCTCAGTTGGGCCACCCTGCCGGGTCATGGCCCCTGGGATCACTGGGATCTCGCCACCTTCCAGCTGGTCAATGGCTGGCTGGGTCAACCCCCCCGCTGGGCCGATCTGGTGGCCATCACCAACAATCGCCTGTTCGATCTGGCCACCCTGGGTTGCATGGGACTGATCCTGGGTGCCTGCTTCTTCCGGGCCCATGTTGAGGGGCGCCGTCGTCTGGTGGCCATGGGGATCGTCATGTTGCTGGGGGCCCTGGTGATCAATCAGCTCGGGCATCTGTTGCCGGTCAGCCGTCCCAGCCCAACCCTGATGGTGGACGGGGCGCTGCGCCTGACCGAGATCAGTGCCATTCCCACCAAGGACTCCGCCGGCGACAGCTTCCCCGGCGATCATGCCCTGTTCTTGATGATCTTCGCCGGTTTTGCCCTGCGCTACCTGCCGCGCCGCGCCGCAGTGATCGCCGTGCTGATGGTGCCCCTGTTCTCGGCCCCTCGCATCCTCGCTGGTGCCCACTGGCTGACGGACGTCTATGTCGGCGCCCTCTGCCTCGCCCTCATCTGTCTGCCGCCCCTGCTGCTGACTCCATTGTCGGATCGGCTGATCGACCGCCTTACCCCCAGGTTGCCCCGCTGGATCGCCGGAACGCCTTGTTGCTTGAGTAGCAGAGGGCAATAAAAAGAAGGCGGGTGACCGCCTTCTTTTGCTTATGCCCATCGGTGCTGTGGTCGTCGCGAAATGACCAGGACTACGCCCGATGAGTGCGGGCTTGCGCCCTCAACGACAAGTATTGGCAGAGTCATTCGAGCTTTACCATCAGAAACTGACGGGGCCAAACGTTTGCATCCGATGAAAGCGTGATCCAGACCAGGATTTTTTCTGTGGGCTGCCTTAGAATCGCCGCCCGTTGCTGGAGGTCCCCCTATGCTTGTCACTTTTCTGCGCCTGTTGTTCATCGGTTGCGCCCTGGTCTTTATTTTCATGCTGGTTCACGCCTGGTGGCACAAGCGGCGTCGGGGCGAGCTGGAGTCCACCCCCTTCTGGCCGGTGGCGGCCATCGGCTTCGTCGCCAACTTTCTCGACACCCTTGGGGTCGGCAGCTTCGCGGTCAAGACCGCCTGCTACAAGCAGTTCAAGCTGATCGACGATCGTCTGCTGCCGGGTACCCTCAACGGTCAGTGTGTGCTGCCGACCGTGACCCAGTCCCTCATCTTCATCGGCGTGGTCAAGGTGGATCCGCTCACCCTCATCAGCATGATGGCCGCCGCCGCCGCGGGCGCCGCCTGGGGTGCTCGTCATGTGGCCTCGTTCGATCGCCAGACCATCAGGTTGGTGATGGCGGTCTCCCTGCTGGTCGTTGCCGGGCTCATCTTCGCCGGTCTGCTGGGCCTTTTCCCCGTTGGCGGAGATGCGATGGGGCTCAGTGGCTACAAGCTGGGAATAGCCTTGCTCGGCAACTTCCTGTTCGGGGTGCTGATGAATGTGGGCATCGGCCTGTTCGCCCCCTGCATGACCCTGGTCTATCTGCTGGGGATGAACCCGCTGGCGGCCTTCCCCATCATGATGGGGTCCACCGCCGTGCTCAGCGTCTTCTCGGCGGGCACCTTCATCCGCAAGGGGGCCTTCGATGCCAGGGCCGTGCTGGCGGTGGCCCTCTTCGGCCCCATCGGCGTGGTGCTGGCGGCCATGCTGGTGCAGTCCATGGACATGGAGATGCTCAAGTGGCTGGTGGCCTTCATCGTCATCTACACCTCCTGGACCATGTACGCCTCCTGGCAGGCGGCGCGCCGTCAGCCCGACATCCAGGTTGAAGCACAAGCCCAGCTGAGTGAGGCTCCCCGCTAGCCGTCTCCAATCCACAGGAAGTCTGTCAGGGCGAGGAATTATCTCGCCCGTCTGAAGCCACTGCGTCGCCGAGGCAGAAGGCCTGCCCCTGACTCGCCGCCACTGGTCAGGGGCCGCTGACTGGAGGCGACCAGGGCGGCTTCGGCCTTTGCTCCGAGGAAGACATAGAGCCCCAGCGCCAGCAGCAATCCCACGGCGCAGCCCATCACTCCCACCGCAGGCCAGAGCAGTTCGTTCTGGCCGAGGGAGCCCTTGAACAGCAGCAACAATCCCTCTATGGAGACCGCAATCAGGATGGCGGCGATGAAGCGGGTGATGGTGCGGCGAATGGCGCTGTGGCGGAAGATATCCTTATGCAGTAGCACCTCCTCCTCCAGTATGGTCTTGCCGAGATCGAACACCGCCAGTGCCAGGGTCAGGAAGATGATGGCGCTGAAGGCGCCGAGCCGGTTCTGCTGGGTGCCGCACAGCAGCAGATAGAGCTGCTCGAGGCCATGCCAGATCAGGGTTCCCACGATGAGAAACAGCGCCAGACTCAGGATCACGTAGACGGCCCTGAACCAGGGGATGGCGCGGCGCCGCTCCCTGTCCCCCATCAGCCAGGCGATCAGCTGGTGCAGATTGATCTCAAGCTCGCGGCCATGACCCTGCACCCTCAGCCGCAACTGCCCCTGGGGGGCCGGAATGGGGGGCAGGATCCCCGCTCTTGCCTGGCTCTGGCCCAGGCTCTGCACGCTCAGCACGAAGGGATAGGCCTTGAGGGCCTCCTGGGGGAGGGTGAGCAGCCCCAGCAACAGGGGGGTCAACTCGGTTTCGTACTCCTGATAGCGCCGCAGCACATCGATGGGGCTCATCTCTGCCATATGGACCTCGGTCAAGTGGGCTCCTGAGTAAGGCAGTGCAAATAGTGGGCCCGCTTTATGACAGCCAGTGTGGCCGTGGATGCACCAGCAAGTGGCAAACACTGGCGAGAAGAGAGAGGGGGCTGCACCAGAAGGGGGCTTTGGCAAGGCGAGACGACAGAGGTAACAAAAAAGGGCCCTTCGCGGGCCCTTGGTTCATGCTGGCAGGGCTCAGCCCGCCAGTTTGGCGAAGCTGCGCTCTGCGGCGGCCAGGGTGTGTTCAATCTCCTTGTCACCGTGGGCCAGCGACAGGAAGCCCGCCTCGTAGGCACTCGGCGCCAGATAGACACCCTCCTCCAGCATCAGATGGTAGAAGCGCTTGAAGCGCTCCATGTCGCAGCGGGTCACCTGCTCGTAGCGGGTGATCTCGGTCTCTTCGGTGAAGAAGAAGCCGAACATGCCGCCCACATAGGTGATGGCGAGCGGGATGCCGTGCCTGGTGGCGGCCGCTTTCAGTCCTTCTGCAACCCGCGCAGTCTTGTCGCTCAGTTGCTCGTAGAGGCCCGGCTCCAGCAGCAGGTCCAGCATGGTGAGACCGGCTGCCATGGCCACCGGGTTGCCGGAGAGGGTGCCAGCCTGATAGACGGGGCCGGTCGGCGCTATGTATTGCATCACCTTCTTCTTGCCGCCGAAGGCGCCCACCGGCATGCCGGCCCCGATGATCTTGCCGAGGGTGGTCAGATCCGGGTCTATGTTGTAGTGGCCCTGGGCGCCGCGCAGAGAGACGCGGAAGCCGGTCATGACTTCGTCCAGGATCAGCAGGGCGCCGAACTCGTCGCATATGGCGCGCAGCCCTTCCAGGAAGCCGGGCACCGGCGGGATGCAGTTCATGTTGCCTGCCACCGGCTCGACGATGATGCAGGCGATCTCGCTGCCGTACTGGGTGAAGGCTTCACGCACCGAGTCCAGATCGTTGAACACACAGGTCAGGGTGTGCTTGGCGAAATCAGCCGGGACGCCTGGGCTGTTGGGCTGACCCAGGGTCAGGGCGCCTGAACCTGCCTTGACCAGCAGGGAGTCGGCGTGGCCGTGGTAGCAGCCTTCGAATTTGACGATCTTGTCGCGGCCGGTGTAGCCGCGGGCCAGGCGGATGGCGCTCATGGTGGCTTCGGTGCCGGAGTTGACCATACGCACCTGCTCCATGGAGGGCACTATCTGGCGTACCTTCTCGGCCATCAGCACTTCGATCTCGGTGGGGGCGCCATAGCTCAGCCCCTTCTCAACGGCCTTGATGACGGCGGCCTTGATGGCCGGGTGGTTGTGACCCAGCAGCATGGGGCCCCAGGAGCCGATGTAGTCAACATAGGCCTGACCGTCCACGTCATAGAGGTAGGCGCCATCGGCGTGATCGATGAAGCGGGGTGTGCCGCCGACCCCATTGAAGGCGCGGACCGGTGAGTTGACGCCGCCCGGAATGGTCTGGCGGGCCTGTTCAAACAGCTGATCTGATTTTGACATGGATCATCCTTAATGGGATTTTGGTCGTCACCCGGGCGCAGGCGGTCGATTGCGGCTCGGCAGGCTGCGGTGGGAGGAGTATGCTTTGCGCTCTCGCCACCCGGACTCCCGGACTGCACCCGTGATAAATGAAACGGGCCGACTATAGCAGAAAGGCCCTGTGCTGGGCAGCCGAGCCGAGGCCGGGTGTTTTCGACCCTCGTCAGATGAGCGTGAATACCCATGGTGCAACAAGCTATCCCCCCTCGCGAGGCGACCACACAAGGCCGCCCGCCTGTCCTTCAGCGCCTGATCCAGCGGGACAAGATGCCGCTGCTGGTGCTCTTGCTGGCCGCCCTGGTCGGGGTTCTAGCCGGACTGGTCTGCGGGTTGTTTGAATCCGGTGTGCACTGGCTGGCACAGCAGCGAGTCCTGCTGCTGGCGGATCGCCCCTGGTGGCAGCTCGGGCTGCTGGGCTTTGGTTTCAGCGCCCTGCTGGGGTTTGTCGGCTACTTCCTCACTCACACCTTCGCCCCGGAAGCGGGTGGCTCCGGCATTCCCGAGATCGAAGGGGCCATGGACGAACTGCGTCCGGTGCGCTGGTGGCGGGTCTTGCCGGTCAAGTTTTTCGGCGGCATCTGTACCCTGAGCTCCGGCATGGTATTGGGGCGGGAGGGGCCCTCGGTACAGATCGGCGGCAACCTTGGCAAGATGGTGGCGGACATCTTCCGCCTGCCGAAGGAGCATGGTCACGCCCTGCTGGCTGCGGGGGCGGCGGGCGGTCTGGCTGCCGCCTTCAACGCGCCGCTGGCGGGAATACTCTTCGTGATGGAGGAGATGCGGCCGCAGTTCCGTTACTCCTTCCTCGCCATCAAGGCGGTGGGGATCTCGGCTGTCATGGCGACCCTGATGCTGCAGAACATGAAGGGGCAGGCACCTGTCATCACTCTGCCCCACTACGATGCCCCGGCCCTGAAGGCGCTCTGGCTCTTCCTCTTCATGGGGGGTTGTTTCGGCGTGCTGGGCTTCGTGTTCAACAAGCTGGTGCTCGCCTGTCAGGACGGCTATCTGGCTCTGCATCAGAACAAGCGTCACCGCTTCGTTGCCATCGGCATGCTGGTGGCAGGCACCTTCGGCGTGCTCTCGCTGTTTGCACCCTCGGTGACCGGTGGGGGAACCGAGCTGATCCCTCATCTGGTGGGGGGTAACTATGGGATGGCGACCCTATTCCTCATCTTCTCGGTGCGACTGATCGCCACCCTCGTCTGTTTTTGTTCGGGCGCCCCCGGCGGCGTCTTCGCCCCGACCCTGGCACTCGGCACCCTGTTCGGGGTGGTCTTCGGCCACCTGTTCCATGCGGCCTTTCCCGATCTGGGCATAGAGCCCGGCGCCTTCGCCATCGCCGGCATGGGAGCGCTGTTTGCCGCCACAGTGCGGGCCCCCATCACCGGTATAGTGCTGGTGACCGAGATGACGGACAACTATCAGCTGATCCTGCCCATGATGATCACCACCATAGGGGCCACCCTGGTGGCACAGTGGTTGGGAGGGCGCCCCATCTATTCCCAGATCCTGGAGCGAACTTTACGGCTTGCGGCGCGTCAAAAGCGGGGAGACGGCAGCGTGGCTGCCAGTTAACTCCTTGTTTATCCGCATCAATCCGGCAAGGTCGCGTATAGTGAAGGGAAACAGGCCGTGGTATGGCGTGCTAATAGAAGAGGCCCTATGTTCCAAATCGTGAAGGTATTGGTGGTGCTGGCGGTGGGGGCCTGCATCGGCTATTTCATCGGGAATCGGCAAGAACTGGCCCAGAGCAGTCTGCTGACGGTGCAGCAAGAGACCCTGGAGCGGCAGAGCAAGGCCATAGGCCAGCTCAAGACGGATCTGGGGGTCAAGGACACCTTGCTGGCGACCCAGAAGGCGGCCTTCGAACAGTTGCAGAAAACCCTCAAGGATCAGGAAGCCCAGGTACAGGAGCAAAAGCGTCAGCTGGCCTTCTTCGAGCGTATCATGCGCCCTACCGGTGATCAGGTGGGGGTGACCATCGACAACCTGACCCTGCAGGAAACCAGCGTGCCGGGTCGCTATCACTATCGTCTGGCCCTGACCCAGCCCGCCAAGAAGCGGGAGCTGTTTCGGGGTCAAGTACAAATCAGGGTCGAAGGCAGCCTGGCAGACAAGCCCAGGATCCTCAGTGGGCGCGAGCTTGGCATGACGGTCGGGGAGGGGCGCTATGCGCTGCGCTACTTCCAGCTGTTAGAAGGCAACTGGCAACTGCCGGCAGGCTTTGTACCGGATAGGGTGAGGATCATCATCGCCAAGGACGGTCGCCAGCCGGCCCAGGAGTTGCTGGCGGAGTGGAGCGAGGTACTCAAGCCCCTGGTGACTCAACCAGCCCCCTTGCCCGTGGTGCAGTAAGAGAGTGGTGAATACTTGAACTAAATGGTCGGGTATTGGATAATTTCGCGGTTTCCATGTTTGTGGATGTAATGGTTGTGAGGTCAGTAATGAGTGCAGTAGCAGAAGCCCCGTTGCCAATCCAGATGACGGATGCGGCGGCGAACAAGGTAAAGACCTTGATTACCGAAGAAGAAAATCCCGAGCTCAAGTTGCGGGTCTACATCACTGGGGGGGGCTGCTCCGGTTTCCAGTACGGTTTCACCTTTGACGAAAAGATCAACGACGGGGATACCGTGGTCGAGAAGAGCGGCGTGACCATGGTGATCGATCCCATGAGTCTGCAGTATCTGGTTGGGGGTAGCGTGGACTACACCGAAGGTCTGGAAGGCTCCCGCTTTACCGTGACCAACCCCAACGCCTCGACCACCTGTGGCTGTGGCTCCAGCTTCTCCATCTGATTGGTCAGCAGCACACATTTGAAAGGGTCCGGCAGGGCCCTTTTCTATTTGCGCATCTCTCCCTCATATATGAACCCCCTCTATATAGAGCAGGCAGCCTGGCCTGGGCGGCACGGGTGCTGCCGAAAGTGACCTCTTATGAGCCCTTTGTCGAAGGTGTTTTGTACGATTTGGTTGCATATTAAACACTTGAACGTCTTTCTCAAAAAAACACATAGTTTTTGGTTGTCAGAAAGAATCAGATCCCTATAATGCGCCTCCATCAGCACGGCGCAGTGCGCGTCTGGTCTGGCTTGCAAAGCAACCCAGTGAGGGTTATAGTTTCAAACCCTGCTCTTTAACAATTTGAATC